>DATHKS010000630.1:0-4698 GCA_035488975.1 Chitinophagaceae bacterium
CAACCAGATGTCAACCAGATGTCAACCAGATGTCAACTGGGTAAGGTAAAGACTTTACATCGTACCACGCCCAATTTGCGCACTTGCCCGCATCGCCTGCGCGCAGCTTTGGCGAGCAAGGCCGTAGCTTCGGCGCAGGCAGGTTGCCAAATTAAAAAAAAGCCGTCTTCATCAGACGGCTTTCCTCACTTAACAAATCTACCTATACATGCTACTATGTACTACTCTTTGATCAAATACCCGAACAATCCATCCTTCTCTCCATCAGGTCCTGCCGTAAAGTAGAGCCTGTTCGGATCGATTGCCGTTGCAGTGGCTGGTGGGAACGATAAGGCCCACAGTCCATCTATCTTCAGCGTGTGCCCGTGACTCCTCATTTGTCCAACTTCTTTGCCCTCCAGGGTATAAGCCGTAATGTGTCCATCGCCGAAATTACCGATGAGGATCAGCGGCTGATTGAGATCGTCATTTCCACCGCGACCTTCACCGCTATGACCACCGTGATCGTCGTTGCCATTGTTGTTGCCGGGACCACTGTTGCCGTTGTCATGGCCATGGTTATCACCATTGTCGTTATTGTTATCGTCCATGCTACCGAAGAAAGTGGTCGGTGCCATAGCTACACCCCAGGGTGCATTCAGTGATCCGCGCGAGGCGAAGCGACGGGCCAGGCGGCCTGCCGTGGTATAGATGTCAACGAAGCCCTTGCCTGAACCGGCCTCATCCCTGCCATCGGCGCCTACTTTCGCATAGGTCACATACAGCCAGCTTCCCACGGCCTGTATATTGAAAGGCGCATAACCGGAAGGAATTGAGGGATCACGGAAAGGCAGGGAGACCGGCGCGAAATTCTTATCCCATACATCTATCTTATTACCCTTGAAATCTGCGGCGTAGAGATAGTTGGCTCCGCCATTAGAAGCCAGTGCCAGTCCTGTGTAAGATGACGTGGCCGAATTATTCTTTATCAGTAATGCATTGTTCCCGGTGTTCCATGCCGATAGTACTCCATCCACACCCACGAAGATGAAGCGCGCGGCCAGGCCATTGCCACCGGTGAGCAGGAAATCCGTAGTGCTTGCACTGAAGACGATGCCGGTGGGATTACCGCCCGTGGCGCCGGCGGGAGAGGGAATTGCAACTGGCGGACGGAGAGTGGCTCCTTCCTTATCGTAGATGGTGCTGACATGTCCGCCCTGCGAACTCACCCAGGCAACTCCGCCTGTGTTGAAGACGAGTCCCCAGGCATTCATCAGGACAGGATCGGTAAAGGTGGCACTATATTCATGGTTGTTGTCGACCAGGTTCACCTGGTTGAAGTCCTTCAGGGCTTCCTGGTCGTGTGGCTTGATGCATCCGGAGAGGATCAGTGAACCTGCGGATAATGCGAGACAGGCAAAAGGAAAGATCTTTTTCATACTCAGCGATTTTAGGTTTTTTGAAATCAGGTAGGGTCTGTGGTCATGACCACAGTTTCTTGTATCGGCAGTATTCGAAAAAAGGTTGTGTCGGTGCAGAACTTTCTGCAATTGTTTTCACGTATGAGCCCCGGTAATTGGCGGGTTTGAGAAGTATCAGTATTTTTAAATGTATTTTAATCAATGCAGCAATTCCCGTTGGAACTCATGACCTTCTATCATCAACAAGTCCTCCGTTTTCGCGAGGAAATGTATCCCAAAGAATACCTGACGATGCAGGTGATGCGATCGAAAAAATTTATCGACCAGCACTACGCCAGGCCGCTGACCCTCGACGAAATGGCCGCCGAGGCCTATCTCTCGAAATTCCATTTCCTGCGTGTCTTCAAACATAACTACGGACGAACGCCGCACCAATATCTCATCAGCGTGAGAATAGCCAGGGCAAAGGAATTGCTGGCTGCCGGCGCCAGCCTCAAGGAGGCCTGTTATTGCTCGGGATTCGAAAGCATCAGTAGTTTTGGTGGACTGTTCCGGAGGCAGGCAGGTCTTCCCCCATATGCGTACCGGCAACGGATATTATTGAAAAAAAGCAATTTCGAAGAGTCGTCATTGGATCGACTTTCTCAAATTCGTCGTCACTAAATAATAATAAGAATGAAAATCAGGCTTACGAGTGTCATGGTCGATGACCAGGAGAAGGCATTGCAATTTTATACCACAATCTTGGGCTTCGTGAAGAAGACGGAGGTACCGATGGGCGAGCATCGCTGGCTGACTGTTGTGTCGAAGGAGGAGCAGGATGGCGTGGAGCTGTTGCTGGAGCCGATGGGTTTCGAACCCGCCCGGGTTTTCCAGCGCGCCTTGTTCGATGCTGGCATTCCACTCGCGGTCTTCAACGTGGATGATGTTGCAAAGGAATATGAGCGGTTGAAAGGATTGGGTGTAAAATTTAGCATGCCACCCACCAAGATGGGACCTGTTACGCTGGCGGTGCTTGATGATACGTGTGGGAATTGTATACAGTTGGCGGAGGTGTGAAGCGTGGTGTTAGAAATTCAAAAGTCAAAAGTCAAAAGGGTGTCCTCGTATCGGAATATCCTTGTGCACTTTGTGAAATCCTGGTGCCCCTGGTGGTTAAAAATATTGCCGAAGCGCTTAATCTCTTCTCATAAGGCCCAATTCCCTATTCCTAATCCCCAATTCCTCTCATCCCAACCAGCTCAATTCCCAATACTGCACCCACTGACTTACATTTGCCGCATGAAATATCTCTTCTTCATTCTTCTTCTCACCGCGGTGGGTTGTGCCAGCGGCGACAAGTCGTTCATTCCCAAAAAATATAGCTATCCCGAAGATAGTATTGGCAATGGCAAGACCTTCATTTACCAGAAGGAGGGCACCACAGAACAGAGTATGACAAGGCTGGGACTGGTACGGGAAGGCAATCATACCTATCTTATCAACCGGCACTTCACGCCGGAGAATAAGGTGATCGATTCCAGTGTGGCGATGGGAGATAAGATCATCGCGTTTTATTCATTCAACAATAAGAACGGCGTACCTATACAGGCGGACATCAAACAGGACACGGTGGTACACAACGGAAGTAAATACGGTGTCCGCACGAGGCGGATGTTGTTCAAGACGGATGAATACGCCACGGACAATACATCCGACCAGGAATATGTGAAGGATACGGTGGTGCTTTGGAAAGGAAAGAAGATCGATTGCATCGAGATGAAGGCGATCTCGTCCACACAACTCTTTCTCAATGGCGAAGGCGCACCGCAACAGATCCTATCGAACCATCTGGTGTATTTTGGAAAGGGAGTGGGGCTGATCAGGTACACGAGCCAGTTTAGGAATGAATACTATGTTTTCAATTTGGTAGAGGTGCGATGATCGATAGTACGGGGATTTGGGTGGATTTATGGATTGGGGGATGCTATCCGTTCTTAGGCTCTCAATCTTTTAATCCCGAAATCCACCCAAATCCCCGTACAAATCCCGTACAGATCACCATCCAGTTCCCTGTCCCGCTTCTTACCTTTGCGCTCTAAGCTTTTTAAATTAAATCACTAACCATTCTACATGGCAAGTTCCTACTGCGATTACGTTTTGGGTGCGGGAAAAGAAACCGTTCACCGGCACTACCACGACAATGAATATGGTTTCCCTATTGAGGACGACAATCATCTCTTTGCACGACTCGTCCTGGAGATCAACCAGGCCGGCCTGAGCTGGGAGACTATCCTGAAGAAGAAGGATAATTTTTTCAAGGCGTTCGACGATTTCGATATATCCAGGGTATCCCGGTACACCGATAAGAAGAAAGAGAAATTGATGCTCGATGCGGGCATCATCCGGAACCGGCTGAAGATCGAGGCGGCCATCCACAATGCAAAGGCCATCAAGGCAATTCAGAAGGAGCATGGATCTTTTAAGAACTGGCTGGATCTTAATCATCCGAAGACGAAGGAAGAATGGGTGAAGCTATTCAAGATCACCTTCCGTTTCACCGGTGGTGAGATCGTCAATGAATTCCTGATGAGTACCGGATATCTTCCCGGCGCGCATACAGAAACATGCCCGGTGTATAAAAAGGTGCTGAAGATGAAACCGGCCTGGAAACGGACGGGGATTTGACCTGGATTAATGAGGGATTATGGATTTGGGAGATAGAATTGGTTAATGGGTTTTCAGCAAAGGATGTTTTTGGGTTGTTGGAATTGGAAGCTGATTGAACTACACGGTAACTCTTCGCAAGAGGATACTCCGTAGGAGTATTTCGTTTGTAGCAAACATCAATGGTAAGAGCCTGCGTTCCATAGGAACGCTTCAGCTGGTTTCAACATTTCCTGCAAACGACTTTTACTTAAAAACAAATCTCCTAACACTCATAGCAAACAATCCCTAAGCACGCTGTACTCTTACCGCCTTCCCGTCCTTCCCGGCAAAAAATAAACCGGTAAGAACAGGGAAGGCGGTAAGTAGTTGGATTGACTATTGAACATTGAACGTTTATTATTGAATATTTTCTTACCGGCCATTAATATTCAATAATAAACGCTCAACACCCAATAATCATCCTCGCCCCCAATCCCCCAAAAAATGGTATTTTCGCCGGCTATGGCAGAAGCTCGTACAGTGGCGTTTCACACCCTCGGTTGTAAGTTGAATTTCTCCGAGACATCCTCTCTTTCCAGGTTGCTGGAAAACGAGGGTTTCGAGAAAAAGGAGTTCGATGAACACGCCGATGTATACGTGATCAACACCT
>DATHKS010000631.1:0-10748 GCA_035488975.1 Chitinophagaceae bacterium
TGGGTGGAGGATGATCTCTGCTCTGCCTGCAAGGTTGAACCGGTGGTTACCGTAGTCGATTCCCGGGCCGCCAGTATGCCGGATGAGAACCTCCTGGAGGACACTGCGGTGCCTCTTGAAGAGGAGGCTGGCCAACAGGCACAGGACCTCACCGCTGATGAACCTGATTTTTTTAGACGTCTGGCATCACTCGGCGGAGTGGATATCCTGATCAGGATCTTCCAGAAGAATGGAAAGCTTACAGTCAGTGTAAAACCAGGATCGATTGCCGGTGCCCTTCCCGCGATCACGACAAAGGACCCTGGCGATGTCACGGCTGAATTCTTTGACGCCATTATGCCGATCGTGATGACTGCTCCACCACCATTGGCACAGCAGGAGGTCTTTCCGGAGAATCCCGCTGTTGCCCCGATCGTAAGGACGTCAGTAACCCGTGTCAAAAAGAAGGTCAAGAAGAGCGCACCGACTGTGAAAAAGACAACCGACAAAAAGGTTGCTAAGTCGAATATAAAGAAGGTCTCCCCACCAAAGAAGAGGTCTCTTAAGCGCCTGCCGCCAAAAAAGAAACCGGTTGTTAAGGAGAAGATAAAGACCCCAAAGGCTAAACCGGCGCCGAAGCTTCCAAAGGTCAAGGCGGTTAAACCGGAAAAGCCGAAGGTCAAGCCCTCCCTGGCGCCACCAGTCACCGAAGTCTCACTATTTGGATAACCCATTAATTAATCAATAAAACACTTTTTATGTCAGAAGTAATCACACCCATCCGAGAATTCAAATTCAAAAAGAACGGCGAGATCGTAACTCTCCCCGATCCAAACCCGGAATTCACCACCGAAGAATGCCTCAGCTTTTACGGATCACAGTACCCTGAGCTGACAACTGCGACAGTGGATGAGCCGCGGGTTGAGGGAAAGAAGGCAACCTACAACGTAAAAACAACAGTGGGGACGAAAGGATGAACTGTGTATCCTGTCATAAAATTCTGGATACCGAGACTCCACTGCGAGATGGTGCAAAACCTGTACCCGGGTCAGTAAGCATTTGTTTTTATTGCGGAACACTGTATTTCTTCAAAAAAGATCTGAGTCTCCGCAAAATGACTGAATGCGAATTGGCGGACTTAAAAAAGGTCGCGCCTGAAGCCTACCATCAGGTGAGGACCGCTCAACGCTATATCCAGGAACGCATTCAAAAGCAGTAATGAAAAAGAAAAAAGCTAAACCATGCCCAAAACTAAGTCCCGAAGAACTTCACGATCGCCTCGGCCGCGTGTTGATCAAAGAAATAAACCGGCCGATGATGGACGCACGCGACGCGAGGGAAGCGATCCGCATTCTTCCGCCGTCATCAGCAATTCCGTTTTTGCCTTAACCCTCAAGGACAAGTCCTGGGGTAACCTGGCCGATACTATGTTAACAGAGGAAAAAGATAGTGAGGAGCTAGTGATGTACAAGGATCTGCTCGATTGCTATAACGTAGGTGCCGAGCTTTTGAAGATATCCCGGTCTTCGTTCACCAAAAGACCGGATACCGCCTCGGCAATATCAGAGATACTAAAGGCATTCAAAGAAAATATCTGCCCGAAGGGATTTGATTTGAATATCGATGAGCATTATAATAGTAAAAGGAAAAGGGTAGGCTATCATTTCACGATGTTTAAGGAATGCCAGTGTGGTAGTTGGTGGCATTTTTTTGAGATCAAGCCAATCGTAGAAGATTTACTCACCAGCAATCCACGGCTGCATGACCTGTTTATTGTCTTCCTCCGCTCGTTCATTTATCACTGTCATATTCCCAGCTGGTTCGACGGCTCGATGGATGCACATTACATCAATGGGAACTATGTGTATGAATTACGTCAGGTACTTAACAATCCCGAGCGACTGGATTCAGAGACATTGGAACGCGTACCCCTTGAGCAGGCGAAACAAAGACTGGCTGATCTGGAGACTACGATCGCTGAATACGAAACTGGAGTAGCCTGGCAATACCAGCAACAGATCATGAATGCGAAGAAGAAGACGCCAAAAGAATTGCTCCGGTTGTTAAAGAAATTTCCCGGGCAATCCAAGCTAGTTCAATTTATGAAGAAGGCCTGTGAAGTAATGACGATACCTGTGGGGGTTGCCGACTTCTGCTACCATATGGGAGATGGCGAGGAGTATGAAGGTCTCCGCTATGATCAGCAAGTAACCATTATCTGGGATTGGCAGGACCACCTTTTAGGTACCCAGGCAAATATTATTGATGATATGGCCAGGGGCTGTGAAGTGTTCTTCCCCACTCTTTGTGCCCGCATTATGCCGGGCACAAAGAGTGGCCTTGATCTGAAAAGATTCGCAGCCTGTGTAGACTGGCCACAGAGGCTGACAGAGATCACCCGGCTCTATCAAAATATTACTTCCCGATTTAATAATTACGATAAAGGACGAAACCTATTATGAACGAACGCACCGAACTACTCGAGAAGAAATTTAAGCCCCGGCTAGCCATAATGGTTTACAAATCTGAACAGACGATGGGTCATCCAGATCATTATCATCTGGAAAGTCACCAAATAAATGAAGCTGGTCAGATCCTGGAAGGAAAGCCTTTACTGCACGAAACGATTGCCGGCATGGTATCGATATTCCACGATCAGAATCGCGATCGCTCGATCCTCTGCGGGGCGATTCCAGACAACCTCCTCTTTTACCGGCCCAACCCCGGAACACAATACAATCTAGCCTGGTACCGGCCAGCAGAGCTTCGCTACCACCACTTCGCTGATCAGCTCAGGATAAAGTCCGGAAGGATTTGGACACCGCCCCTCCTCTACCTGGTGGAGAACGGCGAACTGTACGTATTTGCCATGAAGAAGGATGATCGGCCTACGGAGAAAACCAAACTTTTCCGGTCACCTTATCACAACGTATCGGAGAACGGCAAGGTCTGTCTTGGAAATGCCAAAGTCCGCAAGCCTATTGATAAAAATTTCATCAGCACGATCAAATACTGGGAGGACTTGTTTTGGTTGAGCGAGTTCTCGCATCTCAATGGCGCTACGACGCCAACGAAGTCCGAGCTGAAGGACATCTACACGAAACTGGTGAACAGTAAGGAGAAGGTAAAGTGGTCAGACCTGCAGGAATTAAAAGAATCAAAACGCCTCATCAAAAATATCATTCAATGAAAGTCCACGTAGCGCATCCGTACCTGCGAAATCCACCACATAAAATAACGGTCGCCGTCGCCGGGATCGGTGGCACCGGCAGCCAGGTCCTAACAGGCCTCGGCCGAATCAATGAAGCCCTGCTCTCCATGGGTCACCCGGGTTTGCATGTTCGAGCCTACGATAATGATCAGGTGACATCGGCCAATATAGGCCGGCAGCTTTTCAGCACTTCCGATCTCGGGCATAATAAGGCCGTAGTCCTTACCACACGTATCAACCGATTCTACGGTCTGGAGTGGGAAGCTGTCCCTGAAATCTTCGGCGGACAATGCAATTCAAATATCACCATCTCCTGTATCGATACCGCTATGGGTCGGGTAATGATGGGGATGAAGCTCGAGAGTGTCCGTAAGACTCGTCGCGACGATCCTGAGCAACGGTTGTATTGGATGGATCTCGGCAACCTGCAGAAGACAGGACAGGTCATTCTCGGTACGCTGGTGCCCGTTGAACAACCCAAGGGTGTAAAGAATACCAGGGCGAATCTCAAGACAGTGACTTCTATGTTTCCCCAACTCAAAACCATTCAGGAAGATAAGTTGGGGCCCAGCTGCTCACTTGCGGAAGCACTGAATAAACAGGATCTATTCATCAATTCAACGCTTGCGCAGTTTGGCTGCGGTCTGATCTGGAAATTATTCCGGGAAGGATCTATCCGTTACCATGGCTGCTACTTAAACCTCGATTCTTTCATCGTAAACCCCATCAAAATAAAATGAGCAACATCCTTGTAATTACTATCTCCTTAATCCCTCTTGCCGTAATGGCGGATGCAATCTGTCAGTTAAAAAGGCGGATACGCAATAAGAAGGTAAAGATCTATGAGCTCGAGACATATCTGATGGTGGTGCGAACCCAACGGGATATTTACCGGAATGATTATGAAGAGCTGCTGCAGTCAATTAGACAAAGTCCGATAGATATGGACTTATTTATAAATCAAATCAAAATTCAAGGAACAATGAGCAAGAAGGTAAGCATGCCTCATGATTTCAGGACCAGGATCGTTCTGAAACCAAAAGACGATGATGGTGACGCGTCAAAGGTGGATCCCAGCGGATCCGAGTTCACCACACTGGATGACACGGTTGTAACCGTAGAAAAGGTGGACGAAGTGACGTTCGATGTGGTGGGGGTCCCTCACACTGCCGACGAGAGCGTCAAGAACACGATCGTGAAGTGGAAGCTCGATGCGGACCGCGGCGAAGGCGTCGTGACGCTTGAGGGCGAGATCGAGTTTGAGATCACCGCTGATCAGGCGACCACGGTCGAAGAAGAGATCGGCACGCCGGTTCATCAGTAAATGACAAGCCCGGTGGCACGTGGCGCCGGGCTTCTTACTACCCCATTATTCAATTCCCTGAACGCAAATCTTACATGTTAAGCCCTTTCTCTCCTCTCGAACTACAATTCCTCCGCTCCTCATTGTCCACCCGGACCGATGAAGAATTGGCCGACCTCATGGAGCGCCCGTTGCAGGATATTACTGATATCATCAATGAGCTGACCGCTGGTGAGGCAGACTCTCGTACGGCAGATGTTCGTTCAGCTCGTGAAGAGAAGGAGAAACGCAGGCTGGAAAAACTGCAAGCCCTGGCAAAGGAAAGGGCTGATCGCAAGGAAGAGCGCCTGCAGCATAAACGGGAACAGCGACCTCCGAAGGCGGCGAAAGTAAAAGCCGCTAAGCCGATCAAACCCAAGAAGGAAAAGGTTAACCGGGATCCCGGTGGGCTTAAAGCTCGCCAGGCAGAACGCGATCGTGAACGCCAAAAATCCAGGAACCTCGACGAACGCCGGCAGGCGGAGAAGCGCCAGTCCGAAAGTCGTGGCAAATTAAGGACTCGCGTCGTCGACTACAGCCAGATGAGAAGTGTCAAGGTGGATAACGGCACTTATATCTACGTCAAAAAGGGAGAGGACCCTGCAGCTGCTATACAGCTTTACAAAGCCAACAATTCAAACAACATACTTCGAGAAAAAATCAGATCTCATAATTTTTAAAATCAATTGTAATGAATCACACGTCCTCCAAGGTCAAGGTCTACCAAACCAGCGACTATAAAATTTTCCTCATGGTCGATGGTAACCGGCCAATCAATAAAAAGAAGGTCCAGCGGATCATCGCCGAGATCCAGAGCGGCAACGACGTGCTTGATGAGGTTCCCGTTTTGGTTAAGGAGCATAAGAGCAAGCTCGAGGTGATGGATGGCCAGCACAGGTTAGAGGTCGCCCGGCAGCTGGCCCGGCCGGTTCACTACATCATCCACGCCGCGAACATGACACTTCACAACGTGGCCAAGATCAATAGCAATACTGAGAAATGGAAGGACGCTGATTTCATCAACTGTTACGTGAAGGCTGGAAACAACAATTACAAGCGCCTGGACGCATTTTTAAAGCAATACGGAATCGCGGTCGGCACATCGCTTATGCTGCTATCCCGTGGTTCGCTGCAGGCAGATGGAAGCACCGGTGAAGACCTTCTTCGCCTCTCCTTCGAGCAAGGGACATATGAGGTCAAGAAGTATAAAGAGGCTGTGCTGATCGCTGAGACCTGCAAGGCCTTTGTGGAGTTCTCTTGCTGGAACGGACGAAACTTCGTAAAAGCAATATGCAAACTGGTCGATGCGGGAAAGGAAGACTTTAAGATGGACATCCTTGTAAAGAAGTTCAAGAGCGATCCGAAGCGCTTGCAGGCGCAGGGCAACTGGAAGCAATACATGGCGAATCTGGAGGAGATCTACAATATCGGGAATTCCAAAAGACGAGTGATCTACTAACCCGTGCGCCGGCGGGATGCAATATCGCCCCTTGCGGTTGGCTATGACGACCTGATCCGGTCCACGGAGAAATCCCTGACCTGGATGAAGACGACATATCCCCGCAGGATCCTGGAGCGGTCTATATCGGCCTGGGAGGCGCAACACAATATAGCCGTGGAGGAAGCGAAGCTCCGGCTGTTTAAAAAGTTCAAGAAGGATCCGCAGATAGACTTATTTAAAGCACACCAACATCAATAACCTATGGCAAAAGAATGGTTCAGTCATGATTACGGAACGCGCAATAAGAAGAAATTAGCTACCCTCCTTCACCAGGAAAAAGCCCGAGGCTATGGCTTGTTCTGGATTATCGTGGAGATGCTGTATGAAGACCGCAATAAGTACATGGAGAACGACGAACTGACTTACCTCGCGATCAGCCAGCAAAGTGGTGAGGAAATCGAATTCATAAAATGCTTTATCGACCGCTCGATAAATGTCTACAAGGTTTTTAAAAGTGTCAGAAAAAAGTTTTTCACCACGGAAAGAGTCATCGCAGATATTAAAGTTCGCAAAGAGTTTTCCAAGCAAAAATCGAGGGCCGGTATAATTTCCGGAGAATCAAGGAGAAAGAAGGGAACACCTGTTCAACACCTGTTAACAGATGTTCCGGAAAAAGGAACACAATTGAACACAGTACATAACAGTACAGTACATAACAGAACAATACAAGAGAGAGAGTCGCCCACTGAATTTCACAAAATTGAGGATTGCCTCATCATTGCCCTGAAAGACCAACGTTGGATAAAAGCCAGCAAAGCAGATCAGCCAAACCTGGAGGGATTCAACCGTTACCTGGAAAGCTTAGGAGAGTACCGGAAGAACCCCGGTGATTATAAAAAGCATTTCACCAACTGGGTGCGTAAGGGTTTAAATCCTCTTCTTCCCTCTGCAGCGAATAGTAATCCGGAGCCTAAAAAAATGGTGATGTAACATGACGGGGGAAAACATCGAACATATCAAATCGAAGCTAAATATCGTGGAGGTGATACAGGATTTTGTAAAGCTGAAAAAGACGGGCGCCAACTTCGTGGGGCTCTGCCCCTTTCACGCGGAGAAGTCCGGGTCCTTTAGTGTCTCTCCACCAAAGCAGATTTACAAATGCTTCGGCTGTGGAAAGAGCGGCGATGCGATTCAATTCCTGGTCGAGCATGAGAACAAGTCATTCGTGGAGGCCATGGAGTACCTTGCAAAAAAGTACAACATCGAGATCGAAGAAGCGGGAGTCAGGAAAGAATTTATTCGCCCTGAGCCAAGGCTGGAAAAGCTGGATCCAAAGAAGATCGCGTGGTTCGAGTCCCGAAAGATAAGCAACAATACGCTGCTTCGGATGAAGATAACCGAAGCAGTCGAGTGGATGCCGCAGTTTCAAAAGGATGTACCCGTGATCTGTTTCAACTACTACCGCTTCGATGAATTGGTCAACATTAAATTTCGGGGCCCGAAGAAGTCCTTCAAGCTTTCCAAAGATGCCCAACTGATCTTCTACAATCTCGATGCATTGATCGATGAGGAGGAAATAGTAATCGTTGAAGGCGAGCCGGATTGCCTGTCATGGATAGAGAGCGGGATCCATAACGTGATCAGTGTGCCCAACGGTGCTGCGAAGGGGAACCAAAAGCTGGAGTATCTCGACAACTGCTGGGAATATTTCCTGAAGATCAAAAAGGTCATCATTGCTGTCGACGATGATCCTGCTGGCAGGTTGCTGAAGGAAGAACTCGCTCGCCGCATCGGTAAGGAGAAATGCTGGACGGTCGAGTACCCGAAGGAATGTAAAGATTCTAACGATGTATTGGTAAAGTTGGGACCACAAGGCATCAAGGATATGTACGCCGCCGCTAAGGAATGGCCCCTTGAGGGGATTATGACCATGGATGAGATATATCCAGTCGTGGACGATTGGTTTGAACACGGCTATCCTCCGGGCGTCAAATGCGGAATCAAGGGGTTTGATCATCTTCTCTCCTTTGCTCCTGGCCAGGTGACGACAGTTACCGGAATCCCCGGGCACGGAAAAGATGAATGGTTGAACTGGGTGAAAGCTATGCTGATCAAAAAGGGATTGAATATCGGCGACTGCGGGTTTGAGGAATCGCCGGCGGAAACGACCTCCAAGATAGCCGAAAAGTTAACGGGCAAAAGCTTTGGATTCAGGAAGAACAAGGATGAACGGATGACCAAAATGCAGTTCGATTGGGCCATTTCTCAGATCGATCAGTTCGTGCATTTCTACAATACAGAGGAAATTGAAACAACGCTGGACAACTTGTTGAAGATCGCCATACTTCTCGTACTGCGGTTCGGAATAGAATTCCTTTTCCTCAATCCCTGGAACTGGATTGAACAGGACCGGGAGCATACCATGTCAGAAACTGACTATGTGAGCAAGGCCTACTCACGGATCATCCGGTTTGCTCGGAAATACGGCGTGCATGTTTTCGTAGTCGCACATACGACGAAGATGCAGAAAGGAAAGAACGGTAAGCATGAGATCCCCACGCTTTACAGTATCTCCGGCGGCGCCCATTTTTATAACAAAACCAATAACGGCCTTTGCGTGTACCGGGATTTTGAAACTAATGTGACTGACATCTATGTTCAAAAGGTAAAACAGCACTGGCTCGGTCACGTCGGTTTCAGCTCCTACCGGTATGACACCCATACCCGGCAGTACATATTCGACAGCTCCAATATCAAATTACCGGAAGATTATCGCGCTCCTCCACCGGAGTTGGGAGAAGGCGCCTGGAGACCGGTGGAAGGACCACCGTTGATCGATTTCTCCAAGGCGAGGAGAAAGGATGAAGTAGAAGAACCGCAGGCACATGAAGAAGAACTTACAAAACCAATGGACGATTTACCATTTTGACGCATGAAGATCCGCTACAATATACCGATCGAGGTGAATAGGGACCAGTACCGACAGTTGATGCGCGATTTCAAAGCCATCGTGGCAGGACGCAAGGAAGAGGGAAAGTTTTTCATCAAGGTTTGGGATCCGCGGTTCCTCGGCGAGATCACAAAATACTTTGCCAGATGAAGCAGTGGAGTGAAAAATATATCCAGCAGTTGGCCAGGGAAGGAAAGATCAAAGGCTTTTCCGCCAACAAGCCGCGACCAGTCGTGACCTACGTTGAGAATGGCGTGGTCAAGCAAGGACATTTGCCGCGCGCCAGACCCGCCGGTCTGGTTTGGCTGGATATGAATCTGGAGTACTGGTGTAAGAAGCGATCGATCACGCTCGAGCAGGAATACCGGTTTGAGAAGAAACGCAGGTGGCGCTTTGACTATGCCATCCCATCTATGATGATCGCTGTGGAATACGAGGGCGGCATCTTCATGGAGAAGAGCGGGCATACATCGGCCTCAGGCGTAAACCGGGACGTAGAAAAATACACACGAGCTCAGGTACTGGGATGGACGGTGATCAGGGCAACAGCGACGAGTTACAAAACAGTCTTGAAAACTTTAAAACAATTGACCATTGAAAAAGAGTGAATTCATAGCGCGCCTGCAGGATATCCCGGGCGATCCGGAAGTAGCGATATATGATGGCCTGCGCAACCTGCATGAGGATACGGGCGAGGATGAAGGAACGTCCGCCGGCATTTATCCCGGTTTCAGAATCGAGTTCTTTGATGACGCCACCGTTCCTGAAAATGGGGAGCCATTTATCGGCCTCTGCTTCGACAATGATTTTTTTCCGGAAGAAGGCTCTGATCATTTCCATACTGTCGCCAGCGAATGGCAAAGTTGGTCGTCCCAGACATTTGAAAAAGCAACGGCCCTCTCGTCTCTTCGTAAATTATTGAAAGAAGTAGAGGAACTGAAGACCGCCATACTGGAGGGCCATCCCACACCGCAACAGTTGGACGAGTATGCAGACTGCTTTATGTGCCTGCTGCACTCCGCCGCTCAGTCGGGTTTCAATGTGGCGGACCTCACGGTTGGAATAAAAGCAAAAGTTGAAGTCAACTACGAGCGGATCTGGATCCACAATAAACTGGATAATACCTATTCACATAAAAAGTAACATCAAACATGAAAAGAACATTACTGATCACATTGATCGCCGTCTCTGCAGCAACAGCTATCGCCTTCCAAACCCTCAAACCGGCCGGGAAGCTGAAGGTGGAGTACTCGGCGGAAGAATGGCAGACGAAACTCAATATCCTGGAATACACCAAGGAGGTTTTGAAGAGCTCCAGCGTTGCGAGCAATGTAGCGCTACCACTCTGTGACACGCTTTCCAGCATACAGAGACAGTGGTTACAGCAGCTGCAGCCGCAGATCAAGACCGATTCAGCCAAAAAGAAATAACCGATGAATAAGAAAACGACTTCGATGCCCGAGCACATCTTGCCCGACGATTTCGGAAGCAGCTTCGCCGTGATCAACTGGGAATGCACCTGGTACAAGATCCCGTTCATCGTCCTCGAGGACATGGCCGAAGACTGGTTCCAGGTTGCAAAGAAGAACAGATCCTACGGGACAAAGCATTACCATGGCGATCATGCTGGCCTCCTCGCCTGGCTTGTCCAGGTTGATGAGAATAACTCCAAGCTATTAGATCGCTTCAGTCTGGAAGATCTCCATGTCTGGATGGCAAAACATCCTTACGCATCTGGCTCCGAAGAAAAGGACTTCGATCGGCTGAAAGAGTTGCTCGAGCACGAAATGCCGTTCATGCAGGCATATCAGATATGGCAGGACCG
>DATHKS010000632.1:0-2258 GCA_035488975.1 Chitinophagaceae bacterium
ATATTGGCCAGTTCTCAAAATTTATTCGTCCCGGCGCAAAACGGATCGCGAGTTCCTCCAGCCGCGGCGCCTTGTTGACCACCGCCTTTGCGAACACCGATGGCAGCCTGGTGGTTGTGGTTATGAATACTTCCGGAGAAAAATTGCCCTACATGCTTTGGATCAAAGGAAAGGCGGCATCCACCGAGAGTCTTCCTCATTCGATAAGCACCCTGGTCATTAAATGATTTCATCAATGGCCCTGAAAGGCCGACGACAAAAAGAAATGGCTTGAAATATTTTTTCTATTCTTTCCTTCTCCTGCATGCGCTGGGTATCCAGGCGCAACAGTCAGCAAGAAAGGTTGTCCGTATCAATGAAGGATGGGAATTCACAAAGGATACGGTCGATCCGCTTCATCCCAACAATGCTCATTGGCAACCCATCACGTTGCCGCATACCTGGAACATCCGGGATGTAATGGATGATACGCCCGGCTATTATCGTGCGGCCTGTTGGTACAGGAAGCGGTTGGAAATAGACACCGATAGCCGCTCCCGCGAGATATCATTGAATTTCGAAGGAGCCAACCAGGAAACGGAGATCTTCGTGAACGGAAAAAAGGCTGGCGAACATACCGGCGGATATACCGGCTTCACCGTTTCCCTCAATCAATTCCTGGCGAAAGATAAGGGCGGGAACGAGGTCCTCGTAAAAGTAGACAATAGCTTCAACCGGAATATTCCACCTCTTTCTGCCGACTTCACTTTCTACGGAGGCATATACCGGGACGTATATCTCCAGGAGCTCCCCAGTACCCGGTTCTCAGGAAATGGTTTTGATAACAAGGGCATCTATATTCATACTACTGACGTATCGAAGGAGAAAGCGACGGTGCGGATCAACATGCATCTTTCCAATGATCTTTCTTCCACCAGGAAGGTAAGACTCGTCACAACCGTGTTTGACAAGTATAGGAAAAAGGTCGGCGTTGTTAGCAGCCTTCAATCGCTCGCGCCACATTCAGCAAACAGCTTCGACCAGGAGATCAGGACTGTCGCCCATCCGCACTTATGGTCGCCGGATGATCCCTACCTGTACACTGCGGTGAGCCAGGTGATCGATGCCGCAACAGGAAAAATAATAGATGAAGAAAACAACCCATTAGGATTCCGCTGGTACCGCTTCGATGCAGACAATGGTTTTTTTCTCAATGGCAATCCTTGCAAGCTCGTGGGTGCAAGCCGGCACCAGGACTTCGAAGGCATGGGCAATGCATTGCCGGATGAACTGGCGGTGAAGGATATTGAATGGCTGAAGAAAATGGGTGGTAATTTCCTTCGTGTGGCGCATTACCCGCAGGACCCGGCGGTTCTCGAAGCCTGTGACAGGTTGGGTATACTCGCCTCTGTCGAAATACCTATCGTCAATGAAATAACCGAATCGGATACCTTCTATTCCAATTGCCGTCATATGCTGGTGGAAATGATCCGGCAGAACTATAATCATCCCAGCATCATCATCTGGTGCTACATGAACGAGATATTCCTGCGGCCGCAATTTGGAAATGATAAGCCGAGACAAAAGATATACTTCCAGCACGTGGCGGCGCTTGCAAAGATGCTCGATAGTACTGCCAGGAAGGAGGACCCCTCCCGCTATACGATGATCGCGAATCATGGTGACTTCAACCGGTATCGCGACAATGGGATCACCGACATACCCATGCTGGTCGGCTGGAATCTCTATTCGGGCTGGTACGGAGGCGTGCTGTCCGATTTTCCTGCGTTCCTGGATAAACACCACAAGGAGATACCGGGAAAACCATTGCTCGTGACGGAATACGGCGCCGATGCCGACCCGCGCATCAGGAGTTTTCACCCGGTGCGTTTCGATAAGAGCGTGGAATATACAACGCGTTTCCATCAATATTACCTGGAAGAAATGATGAAGCGACCATTCGTTGCGGCCGCCGTTATCTGGAACCTCGCCGACTTTAACTCAGAGGGGAGGGAGGAAACGATGCCGCATATCAACAACAAGGGATTGCTCACCTGGGATCGCATTCCGAAGGATCCCTTCTACTACTACGAAGCAAAATTATCATCGAAGCCATTCCTGAAGATCACCTCTTCCTATTGGAAAACGCGCGCTGGTATTGCTGAGAACAATGAACTGATTTGTCGTCAGCCTGTCACTGTAGCATCGAATATGGAGACCGTCCAGGCCTGGCTCAATGGGGAAAGTCTCGGGAAGACGAAGATCGAAAACGGCCTCGG
>DATHKS010000633.1:0-2672 GCA_035488975.1 Chitinophagaceae bacterium
AAACTCATTGAGAAAAGGGTCTTGTTGCCAAATGAGAAAAAAGTGACTTTTCCGTCGCATCTGGTAGAGAGAAAATCCACTTCTAAATAGGGAAATATTCTATCGATAATTAGCCAATTTGCCAATTAGTAAATGTGCCAATGATCCTTATCAGTAATGTCTTTTCATTTCGGAGCACGCCCAATTTGCACATTGGCTAATTTGCATATTGGCTAATTACTTCAACAGCTTCCTACACCTCTCACAATACCCCCTTCCCCTTTCATCAAGAGACCTGAACTCGCCATTGCTTTCCGACATGATGCATTGCGGGTCGGCGCAGTGGCCCAGTCCCATGTTATGACCCACTTCATGAACTACCACATTCTGTAGCCTCGTCACCAGTAGCCTTTCATCCCCGGTGGCCAACCTGGAATCGGAGACGAGACATGCATGTCCCGGCTGATGGCCGATCCCGAAGATCGACTCGTCGAAGTAGCGATGTTTCGCACCATCCTGCTTGATCGCAAAGACTGGTTCGTGTATAATGCCAATTACCTCCACTATGGAATCATTCGCCTTGCCCGACAGAAGAACAAGTATCGAATCGGAGGAATATTTTCGCAGTATCGTGTCAAGAAAACTGACCGGGAGTTGCAGGGATGGGAGAATGATAACCTTCTTGCTGTAGAACCCGGCGAGCTCTTCGCGGAGTGATTCCAGCCCTTCGCCTGCATATCCGTTCAATGGTTGCAGCGCTATCACCTGTTCATTCCTGGCACTCCCGAGAGAAAGCAATATTTCTCTCCTGCAGGAGAAGTGACATATCAATAGCAACAGGGAAAGCAGTATGCGGTTCAAGCAATGAAGATTAGTCTCCTAAAAGTAGAAATCTTCACCGGCGCAGCCTAATATGAGGTGGTAAACTCTGTTACAGTTATCCTAATACTTTCATTCAATACTTGAATACTTTGCCATCAGCCATTACTTCCTGTGTCGCCTCATCGAAGGTCACTTTCTTCCCGGTATGCACGGCGGCATTCGTCATTATTGTGGCTATGGAGTGACTATACCCCGCCTCCACAGGAGCATGGGGTTGCTTGCGGCTTCGCACGCACTCCATCCAATTACGAATATGATTCGAGGTTAGCTTATCGCCGCCGGTATTTGCAGAGGTCACAACTTTCTCCACGGCGGAGAGGCTTTGTTCCGATAGAAGGTTCGGCTGCATCTTCATCTCGTCCGCAAATTTCTTAATGAGCCCGCCTTCCGATGAAACGGTGTTCGTATTTAAATTCAATTCGCCGCCATTGGAATAATATATCTCGGCGGGCTTCTCTTCGCCATTATGCATGCGTGAGGCGAAGTTTACCTGGAAACCACTGCTCAGGTCGTTTGCAGGACCGTAGTCGAACACCGCCGTCACCGTATCCCAATTCCTTCTTCCATCTTTCCACATGTAGATGCCTCCATTGGCCACAACAGACCGGGGATGCGTGAGGCCGCTGAACCAATGGACCGTATCGATCTGGTGGCTCATCCATTGACCGGGCAAACCGGATGAATAGGGCCAGAATAAACGGAACTCGAGGTATTTCCTCGAATCGAAGGCCTCGAAAGGCCTGTTCATTATAAAACGTTTCCAATCCGTGTCTGCTTCTTTTAATTGTTCGGGAAGACCCGGACGGCGCCAGCGTCCCGGCTGACTCACATTCCAGCTCAACTCCACCATCGTGATGGGACCGAACTTACCCGACTTTATGAAATCGTCCGCAGCGTGATAGTTAGCTCCGCTCCTGCGCTGCGAACCGATCTGGACGATCCGGTCAGTGGCCTTAATGGCCTTCAATGCTGCGCGGTTGTCTTCCATCGTCTCTGCAAATGGTTTCTCCACATATGCATCGCAACCCGCCTTCACCGCTTCGATAGCGTGCCGGGCATGCTGGAAGTCGGCCGTACTGATGAACACCGCATCCACTAATTTTTTGTCGTACATCTCCTCGTTGTTACGGCAGGCGATGATATCGTGCTGCATCTTCTCCTTCCATACGCCCGCTCCTTCCTCGCGGCGCCTGTTCCATATATCGGAAACGGCAACCACATCGAAATTCAATTCCTTGTAATGATTCATGAAGCAAGGTATATGCGAACTCTTATGACGGTCGGAGAAACCCACGACACCTACACGTACACGATCGTTGGAGCCTATGATGTTCCGGTAACTCTTTGCGCTAAAACCGAGGGAGGCGGCATAAACTGCGGCGGATGCTTTGGCGGATTGGCGGATAAATTCTCTGCGGGATTTCATGCTGGATTAATTTATGGTTAAATCTAGTTTTTTATTCGGAGAAATTGCGTGTAAAAAATTGAACCACTAAGGCACTAAGACACAAAGAGACACAAAGGAATACATTTAAACATTATTAATTACTCGGAGTCAGACCGAGGATAAGAAAAGCTTCGGATAGCACGCACAATTTGCACATTGGCATATTGACAAATTATCAAATTGTATTCCTTCGTGTTCCTTCGTGCCCTTTGTGCCTTCGTGGTTCAAAAAATTCAAAAAAGTTTCTTTCCTACACTCAATCTTTGTTCGCGCAGCAATGCCTCCAAATAATAATAGTCCGCATAGTTGATCGGCACATCCACTTCACTCTTCGCCGGCTTCGAGCCTACGCTATGCAGGAGAA
>DATHKS010000634.1:0-6300 GCA_035488975.1 Chitinophagaceae bacterium
TTGTGCACTCAAGAATATAATGATCGATCAGTTCGCTGGCGCTGATCTTATGTTTTACGGCAATGAGATTTGCCCGCAACGATTCATCGATTGAATTGAAGTGAACGCATAGCAGTCCTGTCTCCGCCGGTGGAAGAGGCACCACATTTAATTTTATCTCCGTCAGGAAGGCCAGCGTGCCCTCCGATCCCGCGATGAGAGAACAGAAATTGAAATCGTCTCCCCCGGCGGTGAATGGCGCAGACTCCAGCAATACATCCACGGCATACCCGGTATTACGTCGCTCGACAGAAGGTTTCGGGAATTCCTTTCGTATCCTTACCTGGTTATCATAATTGCCCAATAGGCTTCTCACCGTTTTATAAATACTGGCCTCCAATGATGTTCCCTCGCAGCGGCGATGAAACTCATCGAGGTCGACAGCATGGAAGACGGCATCGCTGCCATCGCTCAGTATCGCCTTTACCTCCAGCAGGTGTTCGCGTGTACTCCGGTACACGATCGAATTTGAGCCGCAGCTATTATTACCCACCATGCCGCCCATCATAGCACGATTGGCAGTAGAGGTCTCGGGCCCGAAGAAAAGATTGTGCGGGCGTAAGAAGAGATTCAGTTCATCGCGGATCACGCTTGGTTCTACTCTTACCCAGTTATTCTCCTTATCGAGCTCGAGTATGCGTGTAAAGGTCCTGGAAACATCTACGATGATCCCGCTACCTACCACCTGTCCCGCAAGGGATGTTCCGGCAGCGCGGGGTATGAGGCCGATGCTATGGGTAGTAGCAAACGCGATCAGTTTCTTTATATCCGTAGCAGTGGCCGGTATGGCAACGGCCAGCGGCATTTCCCTATACGCGGATGCATCAGTAGCATATAGGGTCCGCATAGTAGTATCAAAGTAAAGTTCTCCTTCGAGAGTATAAGCCAGCCGCTTCAACAGATCATTCATAGTTGGTGATGTGCCCTTACCAGGCACGCAAAAATAAAAGAATTTACGTGTAAAGCAATGAGACGTGAAGCCTTGTGATCCCTGTGTTGAATTCTCCTTGTGGTCTTTGTGGTTAAAAACAAAACCACGAAGAACACAAGGTCTTTCGCAAAGAACACAAAGGGCGCCTGAAACCAGACACATTTTTTAATTTTTACTTTTGAATTTTGACTTTATTATGTTTTAAATTGAGGAGCTCATGAACATTTCATTCATCCAACTCATCCTGTTCCTGCTTGCGGGCATTGCCGCTATCATCCTGCTGACGGTTCGGTTCAAGGTGCATCCTTTCTTCGCATTGACCATCGCCTGCTTCATCACCGGCATGGGCATCGGCTTACCCGTGGAGAAGATACTCACGCTGATGAAGACGGGTTTCGGTGATATATTGTCGAAACTAACCATCATCATCGTGCTGGGAACGACCATCGGCACGCTTCTCGAGAAGAACGGCAGCACGCGGGTAATGGCGGAATGGATCCTGCGAATAACAGGTCCGCGACGCTCTTCGCTTGCGATCTCTATCACCGGCTTCATCGTCGGGCTTCCCATCTTTTGCGATTCCGGGTTCATCGTCCTCAGCGGGCTCAATCAGTCACTGGCGAAGAGAACAGGTATCGCCATCGCGCAAATGAGTGTGTCGCTTGCGTCGGGCCTGTACGCGGTGCATTGTCTTATTCCCCCGCATCCCGGCGCCACGGCCGCGGCAACCACCCTCGCCGTGGACATGGGCAAGCTGATCCTCATCGGCCTCGTTATCGCCATTCCGGCGATGCTTGTGGGACATGCCTGGGCCGTATTCGCAGGGAAGAAGGGGCCCGGCGTAATAGAAAAAGAAGACGAGTCCGCAAAAAAGGAGAGGGATGAAAAGGCGCCCCACGTGTTACTCGCATTCCTCCCCGTGATCGTTCCGATAATCCTCATGGCCGTTCGCTCCATTATCGGAATAGAAGGCACGGCCCCCGGAATGCTTTCATCATCCTTCAATGTCATGGGTGATCCAACCATTGCTCTTGCGGCGGGTGTCCTGCTTGCACTTCTTACGGGGAAATATGAGAAGAAGGAAATAAGCCGTCATCTTTCCTCCGCTGCAGAGAAGGCGGGAGGTATACTGGTCATCATCGGCGCAGGAGGAGCATTCGGTGCCGTTCTCGCTGCGGCGGATATCGGGAAACACTTCAGCGACCTGATGGACCTGAAGACGGTCGGGCTATTCTTTCCATTCCTGCTTACTTTCATTGTGAAAACCGCGCAGGGTTCATCCACGGTGGCGATCGTGACCGCTTCTTCGATCATATTGCCGCTTTTGCCGGTATTGGGTCTCGACTCGGAGAATGCGAGGTTGCTGACGGTGTTATCCATGGGCGCCGGCTCCATGATGATCTCACATACCAACGATGCCTACTTCTGGGTGATCGCCCGCTTTTCGGGAATCGATGTGAAGACAATGCTTAAAGTGTATTCGGTGGCGTCGGTGTGGATGGGGCTATTGACAATGGGTATTGTGTATCTCCTGTCGTTGTGGATGATAAAATAGTTATGGCTGATATAAGTTTTAATATTCAATATTCAATACTCAATATTCAATGCTCAAGTTGACCCTCGCGCTGAATGATTAGTCATATCGAGCAGGAACTATACTGGATAAGATGAGATTTCGATCAGCAGACTGCCACTTGAGCATTGAATATTGAGTATTGAATATTGAATATTTGTATTCTTTCAACGCCCATCTCGACCGACAATAACCTGAATGGCTCTGGGAATAATTTCCGCTTTTATATTCTTGACCTTTCCTCGGTATTCGCCATCCACCTGGAAATGGATCCGTGACTTCGAGCTGATATTCACCAGGTGCGTTTGCAGTATCTCGATCTTTTTCGGGTTGAATCTTCTTCTCCTGAATCTTGCCTTGAAGATCTCCAGGAAGGAGATCTCCTTAATGATGACCACTTCGAAGAGATCGTCGTAGAGGCTGCCGACAGGGTTGATCTTGACACCATTTCCATAGGTACTCGCATTGGCTACCACCACCATCACCGCCTGGCGGGAAATGGTTTCTCCCCCGACATTCAACTCCACCACCATCTTCTTATGAGACAGGAGGGCCTTCCACGAGGCCTTCACATAGCCCCACATTCCCCTGATATTTCCTTCTGCAAAGGTTTTGATCACAAGGGCATTGAAACCAACATCGCTGAGGTGAATGCATAGCTCATCATTTATCCTGATGAGGTGTATGGTTTGTATCTCCCCCCTGAGTATGATGTCCAGCGCCTCAGCGGGCGCTTCTGGTATCGACAATTCGCGCGCCATGCCATTGGCCGAACCGGCAGGCAGTATGCCGAGAGGTATTTCGCTATTCAGCAGGCATTCTGCCACCATCTTCACCGTTCCATCCCCGCCAACAGCGATCACCTTGTCGGGCCCGGTCTCCCTGATCTTCGCCTTGATCGCCTCCATATCGATGTGCTCGGTCAATTCGAATAGTTCAATGGAATGTTTTTCTTCGGCAAAATGATCGACTATTTGTTTTTTCCAATCCGTTTTATGATTCCCGGAACGGAGATTGATTATAAAAAGTAATTTTGGAAACGAGTGAGGCATGAAACGCAAGATACTGTAAAAGGATGGCTGGAATGAACAAGCCGCTGGCTATAAAAATATATCACGGCTTCGGCCATATTCACGACATCGTCGTCTATGGTCATGTCTTCAGGAAGTATCCACCCTTCAAATTATCCTATTCGGGTAGTTGGTTTATTAATCTCCGCAGGCTGCTCCGTCTTTTTCTATTACGACCTGTTCCACGCATTGCACTGGTCCTCGACTGGCAGGGAAAGCAGGTGCATTCGCGGTCTTCCTGGGATGGCTTCTTTCGTTTCGAATGGTCCGCGTCGGTTGAGACCACCGCGGGCTGGCATACGGTAATCGTTCATGCCGTGAATGAGAGAGGAGAAGTAATAGGCAAGGGTGAAGGCAAGGTGCTGATCACGCATCGCACGCAGTATGGATTCATTTCCGATGTCGATGATACCATTCTCAAGTCGCACTCGGGAACCACGTTGAAGAGATTACGCGAATTATTATTCAAGCATCCGCATAAACGGAACATCTTCGCCGATACAGCCAGGTTCTATCGCCTGTTGGCCGGCTCGTACACTACGCCGGAGGCGCCCAATCCATTCTTCTATATATCCAGCAGCGAATGGAACCTCTACGATTACCTTGCGGAAATATTCCGTCATCGTCAATTCCCTTCCGGCGTATTCCTTCTCAACCAGGTGAAGCGGTGGTATAGCCTATTGAAAACCGGGAAAACAAAACACGAAGGAAAGCTGCTGAGGATACTCCGGGTACTGGAAGTTTTTCCCCATCAGCGTTTCGTGTTGCTGGGCGATAATTCCCAACAAGATCCGGAGATCTACAGCCGGTTCGTCGAAAAATATCCGGGGCGCATCGTCTGCGTGTACATTCGCAACGTACGCCCGGACCGCACAAAGGAAACGGCGGCGCTGTTAGAATCCTTCCAGGCGAAGGGTGTGCAGTCCCTTCTTTTCGATAATACGGAAGAAGCGATCATACACGCAACACGGATAGCATTGATAGATAACCGGGCGGTGGATATCGTAACTGCGACAAGCTAATTCTAAAACAATTATATCGTATGGAGAAAAGATCGATCATCATCGTTGGCGGCGGCATCGCAGGACTCGTGGCCGCGCGTGAACTGGCGGATGAATACGAGATCACACTTCTCGAGG
This sequence comes from Chitinophagaceae bacterium, assembly GCA_035488975.1. Taxonomy (GTDB): domain Bacteria; phylum Bacteroidota; class Bacteroidia; order Chitinophagales; family Chitinophagaceae; genus DATHKS01. The sequence goes on from DATHKS010000634.1 coordinate 4,753, forward strand.
CCAATGACAGGTTGGGAGGAAGGATCTGTTCACTCACACCGGATGGTTTCGGACAGGTGATAGAAGGCGGGCCAGAGTTCATCCACGGGCGTTTGAAGAACACAATCCGGCTGTTGGACGAGGCCGGCATCGAATACGTGAAGACAACGGGAAGAATGTTGCGCAAGAAGGCCGGTAAATGGAAGGAACAGGATGAAATGATGGAAGGTTGGGATGACCTGCTGAAGCAGATGAAGAAATTGGATCACGATACGACCATGTACGATTTCCTTCAGCAATATTTCGGCGGAGAGAAATACACGGAATTCCGCCGGCATGTAACGGCTTATGCAGAAGGCTTCGATATTGCGGATGTAAGAAAGGCGAGTGTGAAGGCGCTGTACAGCGAATGGTCACAGGAAGACGGCAATAACTATCGCTTGCCATCCGGTTATGGACAACTGGTGGAATATCTCCGGAAGGAATGTATTTCGAAGGGATGTGTACTCCTGACGGGTAAGCTGGTAAAGCAACTCGATTGGGAGGAGGGTGAGGTTACTGTTCTTACTGACAACGAGGAAAAGTACACGGCGGATAAGGCGATCGTCACGATCCCGATCCCTCTTCTCCAGGAGGTTTCGGCACTCGCTTCAATAAACTTCACGCCTCCCCTTGACGAGTACGTGAACGCCGCACGCAATATTGGCATGGGCACCGTGATAAAGTTCCTGTTGAAATTCAAGAAAGCCTTCTGGCCGGCCGATGCCGCATTCATACTCTCAGATGAAGCGGTTCCTACATGGTGGACGCTTTTACCAGATACCTCGCCCGTTCTCACCGGTTGGCTCAGCGGGCCGAAGGCGGAACTGGTAACGGGTGAAAAGGATGAGGTGCTATTGGAGAAGGCATTACTTTCATTGGCATCGATATTCGAGATGACGCCAGGGGAGATCAAAGAGCAATTAGTGGCTTCAGCGATCTTCAACTGGAAGACCAATGAGTACGCGCACGGCGCCTATTCCTACGCAACGCCGGCGAGCCACGCGGCCAGGAAGATATTGACGACACCAGTAGCGGGGAGCCTGTACTTCTCCGGGGAGGGCCTATACGAAGGCGCGGCATTGGGCACGGTGGAGGCGGCGATCTCCCAGGCAAAGGCAACAGCCTCACTGATCAGGGGAGGGTGAGGGCGTGTCCACTACCGCCCCGATTCACGAGACAGGTAGTATGACGGTGCTTCATGGCGGTTTTTTAATGCTTCAAAGGGTGACTACGAATAAATTCGTTTAATTGTGTTACATTAATAGTGCAATTCAGTCGGCTCATCTTAAAACTAATCTTATGCGTCTCCTGTTAATCCTGCTGTTGGGCACGCCACTCTTCTCAGCTGCCCAGATCAACCGTTCCGCAAATGAATTTGCACGCGAGAGAGTCGAGGAATTCCTGGCGACGAAGATCTTCAAAGACCAGGTATACAAGACCATTTCCTATGGCGAACTCAAGCCCGAGCGGGAGAGTCGCAATAGCGCGGTCTGGTCGATCAATGTCGATTGTTGGCTCGATAGAAGC
>DATHKS010000635.1:0-2893 GCA_035488975.1 Chitinophagaceae bacterium
GAGTGTCGCAATCTTGAACCTGTCCTTCAATAGCCTCACCAGGTATTCCACCATCGGCGATTTTCCCGTTCCGCCAACAGAGAGGTTGCCGACGCAGATAAGAGGCAGCGCAAATGATTCGGACCGGAGTATTTTCTTATCATAGAACCAGTTTCGGATGGCGATACCGAGCCAGTACAATATTGCAAAAGGCAACAGGAGGATCCGAAACGATTTTAGGAAGAAATTAGAAAACATAGACGTTCTGGGGCGTGATACAAATATCCAAAGGTACGTCAAAATCGTCGCGGTCATTCAGGTGCTCAAGAGGCTCGAAGTAGGAGAAGCCCACCAGTAAACAGTCATCGCTGCAGGAGGGCAGGTATTTGTCGTAGAAACCGCGACCATAACCCACGCGATAGCCTTCCTGATCGAAAGCCAGCAGAGGAACAAATACCAGGTCGAGATGTTCGGGAAGAAGAATGTCCCTGCTATCGGGCTCGTAGATATTGAGATGATTCTTCTTAAACGGGGTGTCGATATCCGTCACCACTGCTTCCATCACGTGTGCCGAGAAATCGGATACGGGGTAACAGACCTTGAGGTCGGGATTGCGGAATTTCAGGAATTCAGTGAACAGGTGCGTATCGGGCTCGTTGTTTTCCTCGATCGGCCAGTAGGAAAGCAGGTTCCTGATAAAGGGAAGATCGAGCGATTGGAAGTTGATCAGCAACAGGTCGTCCAGCTTCACCTTCTCCTGTTCGGAGAGGTCAAGACGTTTCTGCCTGTATAGTCGCCGGATCTCCTTTTTTTCCATATGTTTCAATGCGTGGAAGGCCACGCTACCCGTTAGTCGTTGCCCTGTTCGTTGATGAAAATGGAGAAGATGGTAGTCCCGTAATTCCTTTCCATTTTATAGAGGGGGAAACTTTTATAGTCATTGCGCGGTGTGTGTTCCAGCACGAACCAACCACCCGGCCGGAGCAAGTTTCCCGAGACGATCAATCTCGGAAGGTCGTCGATATTCGTGAGTGCATAGGGCGGACCCGCGAAAATGAAATCGAAAGATTCCGTTGCCTGCTGAAGGAATTTGAACACATCCATCTTCAGGATCTTCATATTCTCCAGGTGCAAGGCCTGTGCCGTTTTCCTGATGTATTCATACATCGCGACATCCTTTTCCACGATGGTCAGGTCCTCTGCGCCACGTGATGCGAGTTCGTAGCTTATGCTTCCCGTGCCGCCAAACAGATCGAGAGTCTTCAGTGATGGAATATCGAGTTTGTGCTGGAGTACATTGAACAGTCCTTCCTTGGCAATATCGGTGGTAGGCCGGGTGTACGGCATCTTCGAAGGTGGATTGAACCGGCGGCCGCTATGTTCACCGCTTATGATGCGCATTGTGCCAGGTCGTTGAGCGATGTGAAGAAATGCGATGGGTATTCCTGTTCTCCCGGGGGAAGCGCCCATTCGGCTTCCCTGAAGCGCACATGAAGAAAATACTGGTAGAGTTCGTTGTATAATGTCGATTGCTTATCGATGAGGCCGGAGAGTGCAACGCGGACCGTGTCCTGGCTGAATGCGAACTGACGGCATACATTCAGCAAATAATAAATGACATCGGCCGGGGTAAAGTATTCATAGGTCTGGGCCAGCAGTAATTTGCTACCCTTGCTTGCAATGACAGAAAAATCATCCGCCCGGAAATCCACGCTCAAGGAACCTTCGAAATTGGTGGCCTCTATCTTCCGAATGCCAACCGTGTACGTATGCCAATAGGTGCCACCGGCGAAATTCTCGTAGGTCCAGTCGAAGACATCCTTCGGCACGGAATAGATATTTTGCAATTGCCAACCGGGAACATCCTCCTGTTTGCATTGATCCTTTAGAGCAGGACCGAACATGGTCTGGAGGAGAAGTTGGGCATCCTCCTGCCGGTAATGCGTTACGGGAACGAGTACGCTTTGAGGGTGATCATAACAAAGAACGGTCTGAGAAAAGGACTGACGGAGTTCATCGTGCTTCTGGTATACCTCATTGAGACCCTTCTCGTCCATCTCTGCCGACGTGTACCAAACGAGCTTGTACAGCTCCCCGGTATGGCTGTTGGTAATAGAGAATCCGAAATGCTTTTCCCCAACGCGAATGCTGAGCAATTGGTTAGAAGGCTCTTCTGTTTTACCCGTAGATATATTAAACTCCTGTTTCAAATACTTTGATAATTGCGTGCAATGTTAGGCAAAAATAATTATTGTAGGTTTGCCGGCTCTCATCATGGCAAACATTGCTCCAAATACGGACCTCCGGGTCGAGATTTCTGATAAACAAATATTAAAAATAGCGCTGCCCATCTCCCTTGCGCTGCTGGTGCCGCAATTGAATTTCGTGGCGAATTCGGTCTTCCTGAGCGGGCTCGGTGAGACTGAATTAGGAGCGGCGGGGATCACCGGAGTATTCTATCTCGTGTTTGCCCTGGTTGGCAACGGCTTGAACAGTGGGCTCCAGTCGCTGATAGCGCGGCGGGCGGGTGAGAACCGTACAACGGAGATCGGGAAGATGTTTGCCCAGTCGATCTGGATTGCCTTACTTTTCGCCATTGTCCTCATCGCCATCACCTGGATATTTGCTCCCTGGTTCCTGTCTTCCGTCCTCAATATCCGCCAGGTGCAGGAAGAGACGAAGGGATTTATCAAAATACGCATCCTCGGGTTGCCATTTCTCTACCTGTTTCAAATGGGAAATGCATTGCTCGTAGGAACGAACAATAGCCGCTACATGAAATATGGCTTCATGATAGAGGCCTCGCTCAACATACTGCTCGATTACCTGCTGATCTATGGGCACGGTGGCCTGCCGGCAATGGGCTTCAATGGCGCGGCAGTGGCATCGGTGATTGCGGAGGCAACGGGAATGG
>DATHKS010000636.1:0-2872 GCA_035488975.1 Chitinophagaceae bacterium
ATACAGCATGCCGATATCCTATACCGGCATCAATGAAGAGCACGCGGCCGTAAGGAAGAATGCTGGTGTATTCGATGTGAGCCATATGGGAGAATTCATTCTCAAGGGAGAGAATGCCCTCAATCTTATTCAACGCGTAACGACCAATGATGCTTCTAAACTGAAAGCGGGCCAGGCACAGTATAGCTGTCTCCCCAATGAAAAGGGCGGCATCGTGGACGATCTGCTGGTTTATTGCCTGGAGGAGAATAAGACGTATATGCTCGTTGTGAATGCCTCCAATATTCAAAAGGATTGGGAATGGATAGGTGGATATAACACCAGGAATGTCGAGATGCATAACATTTCCGATAAGACGGCACTATTGGCAATCCAGGGACCGAATGCAACGAAGATCCTGCAATCACTCACGGAGGTCGATATCCTGAATTTAAAATATTACACTTTTGCAAAAGGCGAATTTGCCGGGGTTAAGAATGTATTGATAAGCGCCACGGGATATACGGGTGCAGGGGGAATCGAGATCTATTTCGAGGACAAAGGCGATGATGCCAGCAAAATATGGGACACGATTTTCAAGGCTGGTGAGGCCAGTGGAATAAGGGCTGTTGGTCTTGGCGCCCGCGATACGCTCCGGCTTGAGATGGGCTATTGCCTTTATGGAAATGATATCGATGACACTACTTCGCCATTGGAGGCTGGGCTTGGATGGATCACCAAGTTCACGAAGGACTTTACCAGCAAGCAACTATTTGCGGAGCAGAAGGCAGCCGGCCCGGAAAGAAAGCTGGTCGGGTTCGAGATGATCGATAAGGGAATCCCCCGGCATGGATATGAGATCAAGGGACAGGATGGAGGCGTTATCGGGGAAGTGACGTCCGGAACACAATCGCCCAGCTTGAATAAGGCCGTCGGTATGGGATATGTCCGTACGGCATTTGCGGACATCGATTCGCATATTTTCATTAAGGTGAGAGATAAATTACTACAAGCGAAAGTTACCAAGCTGCCTTTCAGTTGATACGGGGACTATGGTTGAATTTTTGCTGTAGAAAAGGCACTAAAATTCAAAACCTTGAAAAAGTCAATGCCAACCATCCATCTCACTACTTTTATTGCCGCACCTCCTGACCGGGTCTTCGATCTCTCCCGCAGTATCGAGCTGCATAAGGAATCCATGAACAAACATAAGGAGGAAGCCGTGGCGGGAACCAGGTTTGGATTGATAGAAAAGGACGAGACGGTTACCTGGAGGGCGAAGCACCTATTCAAGACCAGGATCCTCCGGTCGAAGATCACCGACATGAAGCGGCCGCAGTTGTTCATAGACGAACAGGTGCAGGGTGATTTCAAACGAATGAAGCACGAGCATCATTTCAAACCCTGCGACAATGGTACGATCATGATCGATCTCTTCGAGTTCGATTCTCCATACGGTTCTATCGGAAAGACCTTCAACCGGCTTTATCTCACGCGGTACCTGAGAAAATTGCTAGAGCACAGGAACAACCTCATCAAGGAATTTGCCGAATCGGATAAATGGAAGAAACTGCTCATGAAATAATTGGGAAATCAGGCGATTAAATTTCATTCCTTTAAATTTGCCGCCTGACAATATGAGTAGCCAACCCGTCCTACATACCTCGCTTTCACCTGCATTATTAAATCTGTACGACCTGAATAACAGTGTCGTTGTGGTAATAGATGTCTTCCGTGCAACATCAACTATTGCATCCGCTCTTTACAACGGTGCCAAGTGTGTGATCCCCGTGGATTCGGTGCCGAAGGCGATCGAGATCAGCCGTAGCATCGATGGTATTGCCGCAGGCGAAAGAGACGGGCAGATCGCAGACGGACTTCAACATGGTAATTCACCGCTGGAATACAGCCGCGAGTTCATAGAGAACAAGACATTGGTCCTGACAACAACCAATGGAACACGCCTGCTTCATATGGCGCTGGAGCGCGGGGCGGATACGATTGTCTCTGGTTCCTTTCCCAATCTTTCTTCCGTGTGTGATTTTATCATTGAAGAAAAAAAGGACGTGATACTGGGATGTGCCGGGTGGAAGGACAGGTTCAATCTCGAGGATACGCTCTTCGCGGGAGCGGTGATCAGCCAGGTGAAAAAACATTTCACCATTCATTGCGACAGTTCGCTGATGGCCGAATCAATGTATCTTAAACACAAAAACGATCTCTCTTCTTTTGCTCCGAAACTTACACACTATCACCGGTTGGTAGAACGCTTTGGGTTGATAGAGGATATCAACTTTTGCCTTACGAACGATATTGCCAATGTGCTGCCTGTGTATAAGGAGGGGCGGCTGGTTCCGCACAAAAAAAGCATGTAAGATACTTCATTTTTTGTGCTCAGGTAAGGATTAAGAATTATTTTTTATTTCTCCTTTTTTACAAGGAAATCCGCTTCACTTTCATTTAGATTTGCCGATTACACTTTTCTCAAATAAGTGCCGGGAGTTCAGAATTTTTACAATAAAAAGCGTAGCGAGCCCTGCCTTATTCAATTGGAAATTTTACTATGGCATTACCACATTTGCTGAAATACGTTTACACCCATGGAACGGATGAAGTGATACGTAGGGGAAAGAAGATTCACGCTATCGGTTATGTAGAGTTGATAGAATATGACGATCTCTTCGGCTCGGCCGTCTTCCGCGTTAAGGATGATAGCTACTCCACTTACTATAAGGTATATATTCAAAAGTTCAAGGACCCCAAGGGGCTCTCCCTTCGGTGCAGCTGTCCGTATAATATCGGCGATATCTGCCGGCATGAAACAGCCTCGTTGTTCCAGTTACAGGAAATGATCGACAAGGGGCAAATGCTGTCGGAAGATGTAGAATACGAT
>DATHKS010000637.1:0-3965 GCA_035488975.1 Chitinophagaceae bacterium
GAGTCTTCTCTTACTGAAGCCGAAAGGGAATTGATAGCGGCGTACGTTTCCTCCCGCAATCAATGTTCATTTTGCATGAATAGCCATGCCGCCGCCGCACGATGTCTATATGAGGACGACCATATGATGGTGGATGATGTACTGAATGATATGCAAGCCTCGAGGCTCACCGAAAAATTAAAAGCCTTGTTGAATATTGCCGGGAAAGTGCAGGTGTCTGGTAAAGCAGTTTTGCAGGAACATATAGACGAAGCAAAGAAGTCCGGCGCCAGCGACAGGGAGATCCATGACACGGTATTGATAGCGGCGGCCTTCAGCATGTTTAACCGGTACGTGGATGGTCTCGCTTCACTTACTCCTTCGGACCCCGCCGTATATAAGGAAATGGGAACAAGGATGGCGGCAGGATACCGCCTTCCTCAAAAGTCGATTACCTGAAAAGCAACTTTATGCCACACATCGATTTTAAGAATGATCTGCCCGGTATCCGCAGCGCCATGGCCTTCCGCCCCGAGACTGCCGCACCACTAAGCGCACTTGCGGAAGTGCTGATGAGAAGCGATGAAGGACTGACGCGGTTGGAGCGCGAGATCATCGGCACCTATGTATCTCATCTCAATGATTGTTTCTATTGCAATCATTCACACGCAGCGATCGCGTGCATCTATGCGGATGGAGACAGCCAGATGATCGATAGCGTGAGAGCGGATTATACTTCTGCCCCCATAAGCAATAAGTTGAAGGCATTGCTTGCCATCGCCGCCAAGGTTCGTAAAAGCGGAAAGCTCGTCCAGGCCGAAGATGTGGAAAAGGCGAGAATGGAAGGAGCGACTGATAAGGATGTGCACGACACCGTCCTCATTGCCGCGGCATTCTCCCTGTTCAATCGTTATGTCGACGGCCTCGCCACTACTACGCCTGCTGACATGACCTCCTATTCCGTACGGGCCAGGCAGGTTGCAGACCATGGATATGGCGCTCATATTTATTCACCCAACCCAATGAAAGCAAAATAGACAACTGCATTCCAAACTACTTCATTAACCAAACCAAGATTTCAAATGAGAAAACTACTGCTTACCGTAATGGTATTTATGAGTATGTTTTTGCCCTCCCTGCTATATTCACAGGGCAGAACAGTAACAGGCCGGGTGCTGGACGCTAATTCCATCCCAATGCCGGGTGTCAACGTAACCATTTCTCAAACCAATAGAGGGACCGTGACCGATGCCGAGGGAAGATTCAGTATTTCCGTGCCGGCAGAGGGTAGCCTGGTGATCAGCTCCACGGGATTTCGGTCGCAAACCATCAAGTTGACCGCCGGGCAATCCGATGTCCAGGTCAAACTGGAAGAAGACTTTGCACGCCTGGATGAGGTGGTAGTCACTGGTCTCGCCACTACCGTCAAGAGAAGAAACCTGGCGAATGCCGTAGGGATCATTTCTGCAAAGGAACTTAATGGTACGGCGCCGGCACAAACATTCGACGGAGCATTGAATGGGAAAGTTGCCGGAGCGTATATCAATTCGAATACAGGAGCTCCCGGCGGCGGCGCTTCCGTGAAATTGCGCGGCGTTACTTCCTTCTTCGGTAACACGCAACCATTGTATGTGGTGGATGGCGTATTCATGGACAATACGGCAACCTCTGCGGGACTCAATGCCATAACCGGTGCTGCTGCCGGTGGCAATACCTCTACGCAGGACAATGCTTCGGGTCGTATCGCCGATCTGCGTGCGGAAGATATCGAGAACATCGAAATATTAAAAGGCGCTTCCGCTGCGGCGATCTACGGTTCACGCGCAGCTGCCGGAGTAATAATCATCAGTACGAAGAGAGGAAAGAGTGGGAAGACCAGGATCAGTTTTACCCAGGATCTGGGTACGGTCAAGGTTCGGAGATTACTAGGCGTGCGTCAGTTCACTGCGGAAACGGCCGGATCACTCTCGAGTAATCCCGCTACGAGTGCGGCGTTGAAACAACAATTCCTTGACGCGCAGGCGGCAGGAAAGATATTCGATTATGAAAAAGAAGTCTACGATCATACCGGTTTCACCCGCAATACCGTCGTGAGCATGACGGGCGGCTCGGAAAAGACGACGTTTTATTTTTCAGCCGCGCAAAAGGATGAGGAAGGCATAATAAAAAATACGGGCTACCGCAACAGTAGCCTGCGGCTGAACATCGACCACCGGCTCACAGACAATATCAAGTTTGGCATTAGCTCCAACTATATCAATTCCTCGGCAGACAGGGGCCTGACGGGAAATGACAACAATGGAGTCACCTATGGCGTATCGCTGTCGTCGACGCCTGGTTTCATCGATCTCCATCCAAACGAGTTCGGCGTTTATCCTGCCAATCCTTTTGCCGCATCCAATGTAATACAGACGATCAACCTGATGCGGAACAATGAGAGCGTAAACCGGTTCACTACGGGACTTAATCTCGATGCGCTTTTGTTGAAGAGCGCTACATCGTCAACGAGGTTTATCGGCCGCGCCGGTATTGACTTCTACAACCTTGTTACCACGGCGCTGTTCCCGCGGGAATTGCAGTCGCAGGCTGTTAATAAGGGAACTTCCATCCAGGGCATGACGAAGAGCCTGAACACGAACTACATCCTTTCATTGGTAAATACCTTCAACCCTTCCGGGGATCTTGGCTTTACCACTTCTGCGGGTATGACCCGTGAGCAAGGCGACTTCAACAATATCCTGGACGTTGCAACGCAGGTTGCAGCCGGTCAGTCGAACGTAGACCAGGGCGGCGCACTTTCCGCGCAGCAATTCAGGAATAAATTTGAGAATCTCGGCCTGTTCCTACAGGAAGAGGCGGTAATAAAAGATGCGATCAACCTGACCGCGGGTGTACGCTTTGACCGGTCTACCAACAATGGGGACGCGAATAAATTCACTGCGTATCCAAAGGCCGGCGTGTCCGTAAATCTTACGCATCTCGGTATAGTGAATGATGATTTCTTCAATAACCTGAAATTGCGTGCGGCCTATGGCCAGTCGGCCAACTTCCCTGTGTTCGGCAGCAAGTTTACCACACTCGTTTCCTCTAACATCGGAGGCACGCAGGGTTCTCTTGTAAATGTGCAGGGCGGTTCAGCCGATATCAAGCCGGAGCGTCAAACGGAATTCGAAACGGGTATCGACTTCAGTGTTTTGAAGAGTAAATTGAATTTCGAGATCAGTTTCTATAATAAGAAGATCTACGACTTCATCCTGTTGGTCACTCCGCCGCCTTCTTCCGGCTTCGCCACTTCATTCGAGAATGCCGGCGATCTGCGCAACCAGGGCATAGAGATCGGCATGAATGCAAAACCGATCACTTCGAAGACGATCACCTGGAGTTCTTCGGTGAACTTCTGGTTCAACAAGTCTCGCGTAACTAAACTCAACGTGGCTCCCGTACTGTTGGGCTCCTTCGGTACCAGCCTCGGAAGTTTCAAGATCGAGGCAGACAAATCCGCGACGCAGATCGTAGGACTTGATGCGCCGAATATTCCTAAAGGCGATATCGTTGTCCTGGGAAACCAGGAACCGAAGTTCCAGATGAACACCTTCAATGAAGTTAGTTTCATGAATAGGCTCACCTTGCGTTTTCTTATTCATTGGAAAAATAAAGGCGATAATGTTAACCTGACCAACCTGCTGAACGACTTCGGCGGTACAAGTGCTGACTACGACGCCGATGCCGATAACAATGGTGTACCCGATGGTCCGCAGCGGATCGGCGGATACGTTGGTGGAAGCGCCAGGGGATTTGTGCAGGATGCGGGCTATCTCCGCTTCCGCGAGATCGGGCTGTATTATACATTCAATAAGATACCCGGTAATATCGTGCGTGGAATTCGCGCGGGCGTTTCCTTAAATAACTACTTCATCATTACGAAGTACAAGGGATATGACCCCGAGGTCTCCAATTTCGGAACGGGCTTCTCCACGGGTATAGAT
>DATHKS010000638.1:0-4107 GCA_035488975.1 Chitinophagaceae bacterium
GGCGCGGAGAATTATTCGGCATCATCGGTCCCGATGGCGCCGGCAAGACCTCCCTGTTCCGCATTCTCACTACTCTGCTCTTACCCGACGGCGGTACGGCCGAAGTAGATGGCTCCGATGTGGTGAAGGGATTCAAGACCATCCGCAAAAATGTGGGATACATGCCCGGCCGGTTCTCCCTATACCAGGACCTGACGGTGGAAGAGAATCTCGAATTCTTCGCCACCATCTTCAACACAACGATCGAGGCGAATTACGGCCTCGTGAAAGATATCTATTCGCAGATCGAACCCTTCCGGAAACGACGCGCAGGCAAACTCTCCGGCGGGATGAAACAAAAACTCGCGTTGTGCTGTGCACTCATCCACCGTCCTACCGTATTATTCCTCGACGAGCCGACGACGGGTGTTGACGCGGTCTCAAGAAAGGAATTCTGGGAGATGCTGAAGAAACTCAAAGAGGAAGATATTACCATTCTCGTATCGACGCCTTATATGGATGAAGCCGGTATGTGCGACCGGGTGATGCTGATGCAGGAGGGAAAAGTGCTTGCCATGGATACCCCGGAAAGAATCACCGGCGGCTTCGGACATCCGCTGCTTGCCATCCGCGCCGATGATATGCTCGGGTTGCTCAATCTTCTCAAGGGATCTGCCGATGTGATCGATGCCTATCCGTTCGGCGAGTATCACCATGTGGTAATGAAGAAGAACTATGACAAAGAGCAGTTCACTGCATGGCTGCATCAACAGGCGCAACCGGGTTTGGAAATGCATGAGGCCGTTCCCGACATCGAGGATTGTTTTATCGATCTCATGAAAAGTAAATCATCGCCTGTGAATGGTGACAAGTAATAAAACAAGAGTAAAAAGGTAAAAGAATGAAGAGTAAAGAGGAAGTCATAACGGAACATGATGCGGTGATAAGGGTAGACCGGCTCACCAAGCGATTCGGGGATTTCATTGCCGTGAACGAACTCTCCTTCGAGGTGAAGCGCGGCGAGATCTTCGGCTTCCTCGGTGCAAACGGCGCCGGTAAGACCACCGCCATGAGAATGCTTTGCGGGCTATCGCTTCCAAGTTCGGGCCGAGCAACCGTGGCAGGCTTCGACGTCTATCGTCAAACGGAACAGATCAAGAGGAGCATCGGTTATATGAGCCAGAAGTTCTCGCTCTATGAAGACCTGACGGTGAAAGAGAACATGCGATTCTATGGAGGCATCTATGGAAAGACTGATGCATTCATTAAGGAAAAGACGAATTCCATCCTCGATCAATTGCGGCTGCAGAAGGAAGCCAACAAGCTCGTGGGCTCGTTGCCACTTGGATGGAAACAGAAGCTGGCATTCTCGGTCGCTATTTTTCATGAGCCGCGGATCGTCTTCCTCGATGAGCCTACCGGAGGCGTGGACCCCATCACCCGTAGGGAATTCTGGAACATGATCTACCAGGCTGCGAAGACAGGCATCACCATTTTTGTAACCACCCACTACATGGATGAAGCGGAATATTGCAACCGCGTAAGCATAATGGTGGACGGGAGAATAGAGGCACTGGATACGCCGAAGGAACTGAAGAAAACATTTGCTGCCGCTACCATGAACGATGTATTTCTCAAACTCGCGCGTAAGGCGGAGCGCTCGGGCGACTAGCAATTTTGAGTATTTGGAATTAAGGCCGTCGAAATAAACGACCTGTCATTATCAACCTGAACAATGAAGCAATTCACTTCTTTCGTTAAAAAAGAATTCTATCACATCTTCCGCGATAGACGGACACTGTTCATCCTGCTTTGCATGCCGGTAGTGCAGATCGTCATCTTCGGCTTTGCGCTGACCAACGAGGTAAAGAATTCAAGGATCGCCGTACTCGATCAGTCGAACGATCTTTCCACCACCGCCATCATACATGAACTGGATGCAAGCCGGTACTTTGAAGTGCAGGACAGGCTCCATTCGCAGGCCGACATCGAATCGGCATTCCGCAGGGGCAAGATCAGGATGGTGGTTGTATTTCCGCAGGGCTTCCGCGAAGACCTGGATCATTTCAACAAGGCGCAGGTGCAACTAGTGGCCGATGCATCGGACCCGAATGTCGCTACCACGCTCATCAATTACGCCTCCGCCGTGATTTTGGATTACCAGGAAAGGGTGACCGATGACAAGAAACTTCCGTATTCCATTCAAACGGAATTGCGCATGCTCTATAATCCACAACAAAAAGGCGCCTATAGCTTCGTGCCCGGTGTGATGGCCATGGTGCTGATGTTGGTGTGTACGATGATGACGGCCATCACGATCGTCCGGGAAAAGGAGCTCGGGACAATGGAAGTGCTGCTGGTGTCGCCCATACAGCCCTTGAAGATCATCATTGCAAAGGCGGTTCCGTACCTGCTTCTTTCATTGGTGAATATTGCCAGTATTCTTTTGTTGAGTGTATTCGTACTGGATGTGCCCGTCAATGGAAGCCTGTTGCTGCTAATCGCCGAGGCAACGCTCTTTACCATTACCTGTCTCGTACTGGGCCTGCTGATATCTTCCGCCACCGACTCGCAGCAGACCGCCATGTTCATCTCGCTGACGGGTATGTTCCTTCCCACCGTGATGTTGAGCGGCTTCATGTTCCCTATCGAGAATATGCCGGTTGCATTGCGGGTGATCTCGAATATTGTTCCGGCGCGCTGGTTCTATGCCATCGTGCGGGATGTGATGATAAAGGGTGCGGGAATTGAAGCGGTCTGGCGGGAGACACTGATCCTGCTGGGCATGACCCTGGTGTTGCTCTTTCTTAGTATCAGGAAATTTAAAATTCGTCTTGCATGAGAAGCCTACGGTTTTTACTTCAAAAGGAATTCAGGCAGATCTTCCGCAATCCTTCGATACTGCGGATCATATTCATCATGCCGATGCTTCAGCTGCTCGTTCTTCCGCTTGCGGCAGATTACGAGATGAAGAATATCAAGCTAACCGTGGTGGATGAGGATCATTCTACCTATTCGCGTCACCTGGTGGAGAAGATCACTGCCTCCGGGTATTTTACGCTGACGGGTTATCCGGCATCGTATAAGTCGGCGTTGGATGAAGTGGAAGCTGACAAGGCGGACATCATTCTTGCAATACCAGCCCATTTTGAGAAAGACCTGGTGAAGGAGGATGCTGCAAAATTGTTCATTGCCGCCAACGCCATCAATGGCGTTAAGGCAGGGCTCGGAAGCGGCTACCTGCAGGGGATCATCCGCGACTACAACCGCGAGATAAGAATGGAATGGATACAACTTCCGCGCCTCAGCCCGGAGACCAGCATCGAGGTCACCTCCTCCAATTGGTTCAACCCATTGTTGAACTACCGGACCTTCATGGTGCCGGGTATACTTGTGGTGCTCGTTACAATGGTCGGTGCATTTTTAAGTTCATTGAATATCGTGCGCGAGAAGGAGATCGGCACCATCGAGCAGATCAATGTGACGCCGATCCGGAAATATCATTTCATTCTCGGTAAGCTCATCCCTTTCTGGGTATTGGGGTTATTGATAATGACCGTGGGATTCGTGATCGCGAGGATTGCCTATGGGATCATTCCTGCAGGGAGTTTCCTGACGCTATACATCTTTGCCGCGGTATACCTGCTGGCGGTGTTGGGACTGGGGCTTCTCGTGTCCACCTATACCAGCAACCAGCAGCAGGCGATGCTGATCTCCTTTTTCCTGATGATGATCTTCATCCTGCTGGGAGGACTCTATACATCCATCGACAGTATGCCGGAGTGGGCGCAGTGGATCACGAAATTCAATCCCGTATCCTACTTCATCGATGTGATGCGCCTGGTGATCCTGAAGGGTAGCGGCCTGCGGGACATTCTGCGGCAGTTGCTGATCATGGGCGTTTTTGCGGTGGTGTTGAATGGGTGGGCGGTGGTGAATTATAGGAAGAGAAATTAGCCAATTAGCCAATGTGCCAATTAGTAAATGTGCCAATTGAGCGTGCTCCGATACGAAATGCCTTTACTGATTAGGATCATTGGCACATTTACTAATTGGCACATTGGCTAATTGGCGCATTGTTAATTTGAATTTAATGGCTTACAAGAACTTCATAATCGAAATCGCCAC
>DATHKS010000639.1:0-13845 GCA_035488975.1 Chitinophagaceae bacterium
CAGTCTTCACATCGTATCTGATCTTCAAAATATCTTTTAGATAGTTTCCTTTATATCGTTGTTCATTATTAATAATTATTTCAAAGGGAATATCGATATTCCCATTGAAAAAAAGAGTAGCATTTCCGTCCATTCTTAGTAAAGAAGGAAGGGAAAGGTCAAACATCTTAATAGAAAAGAAAGATAGCGCTTCCAGAATATTGCTTTTACCAACATTCGGATAGCCTATAAAAATATTTATTCTTTTACAGTCTTCAATTTTTTGATGACGTATTGATTTAAAATTTTTAATCTCTATATTTTCTATGAACTTCATTCGGTTTTATTTATCGCAGGATTTAGGCAGTTACAACTAACGGTTTCGCATAATGCGCCAATCCAAAATTTCTTCTCGTCGCCTCTTCTGCGCTCAGTACGTGCCACTCAAACTCATCGCGGAAGTGTCTTATCGCCGCCGCCACTGGCCAGGCCGCCGCATCTCCCAATGGACAGATCGTATTCCCCTCTATCTTCCGCTGAATATCCCATAGCAGATCGATATCGCTGATCTTTCCCATTCCCTTATCCAGTCGTAATAATAATTTCTCCATCCAACCAGTCCCCTCGCGGCACGGTGAACACTGCCCACAGCTCTCATGACGATAGAATCTTGCCAATGTATAGGTATGTTTTACCACGCACTGATCCTCGTCGAGGACCACGAAGCCGCCGGAACCCATCATGCTCCCGGTCACAAAGCCGCCATCGCTCAGGCTCTCGTAGTTCATCATGCGCTTCTCTCCCTTCGCGGTCGTCAATAACAGGTTTGCCGGAAGGATCGGAACGGAACTGCCGCCCGGTATACAGGCCTTCAATCTTTTCCCATTGGCGATACCGCCGCACCACTCATCACTATAGATGAAATCCTCCACGCTAATGGTCATATCGATCTCATACACGCCGGGCTTGTTGATATTGCCGCAGGCGGAGATCAGTTTAGTGCCCGTCGATTTTCCCACGCCTATCTTAGCATACTCTTCGCCGCCCTCATTGATGATGGGTACCACTGCAGCAATAGTCTCCACATTATTCACAACGGTTGGGCAATCCCAGAGTCCCTTCACCGCAGGAAATGGCGGCTTGATCCGTGGATTACCTCTCTTGCCCTCGAGCGATTCCAGCAAGGCTGTTTCTTCTCCACATATATAGGCGCCGGCTCCACGTTGTACATAGATCTCGAGATCGTATCCCGTTCCTAAAATATTCTTTCCAAGAAAATTATTATTCTTCGCCTCCTGTATCGCCTGTTCCAGGATATCGACGATCCATGCATATTCGCCGCGGATATAGATGTATGACCGTGTACACCCGAGTGCAAAGGAAGAAACGATCATTCCCTCTATCAACAGGTGCGGGATGAATTCCATCAGGTAGCGGTCCTTGAAGGTGCCGGGCTCCGACTCATCGGCATTCACCACCAGGTAGCGGGGCACGCCTTCCGGCTTGGCGAGGAAACTCCACTTCATTCCCGTGGGAAATCCCGCTCCACCCCTGCCGCGCAGGCCACTCTTCTTCACTTCTTCCGTGACGGCGTCGGGAGCCATCGTCTTCAATGCCTTCTCCACACTGCGGTAGCCACCCTCGCGGCGATACACATCGTAAAGCCTGATGTTCTCCACATGAACCTTATCCAATAATAATTTTCTTCCCATATACTGCTCCATTAGGAGAATATTTATTAATATTTCATTTCCCGGTCAAAAACCAAACATCATCCTCAACACGAACCATACACCGAAAAGCGTTGCTCCAATGATGGCAAACAACACGATCCCGATGGCGATGACGACGAATTTGGTGAGGAATGAATTGTCCTCGTGACTCATATCGTCGGGCTTGCTTTCTATGGTATTCTCCTCCGTCATTGCTTCGCACCTTGTCTTGCGTATAGTTGCCAACCATTCTTCTTCGTCTTCACCCAGACCTGCAATACCGACAGGCTTATCTGGAAAGGCTTCTCAGACATGACCCCTTCCGCCTGTGTGGTTGTCTGCACCGTTGCCTTCTTGTCGTCTATCGAGAGGATGAGCACCTTGAGGTTCTCGATCTTCTTATAAGACAATTTCCCACTGTTGAGATCATTCAATACATCCTTCTTATGCTGCACCCAGCCGTTGGAATGGGCAAAGCTGATATTCTTATGAAGGAGGGTCTGCAATTCACCGGCGTCTTTTCCCACGAATGCCTTGTCAAGGCGCGCCATCGATTCCTTCAACCCCACGCTGTCTGCCTGTGCTACCGCCAGCCAACCATGAAAAAGCAGTAGTATCGTGAGGAGTCGTTTCATCCTAGTTATTGCTTGCCGCTGTCTGCCGGCACTCTTCGATGATCGCATCCACTTTCTCCTTCGTGAGGTGTTCACGAAATGTCTTTCCCAATTGCATCATCGGCGCATAGCCGCAGGCGCCGAGGCACTCTACCGTCTTTAAAGTAAACAGGCCATCGCTGCTGGTCTGCCCGGGCTTGATGCCCAGCTTCTCTCCTATGTATTCGATGATGTCATCACTTCCGTTTATCATGCAGGGACCCGTCTGGCAGACCTCGAACAGGTAGCGGCCAACGGGTTTGAGGTTGTACATGCTGTAAAATGTAGCTACTTCGTACACTTCTATCGGCGTCATATCCAGCAAGCCGGCCACGTAGTCCATGACAGGCACATCCAGCCAGCCGCCGAATTCCTGCTGGGCCAGATGAAGCACGGGAATGATCGCGCTCCGCTGTTTTCCTTCGGGATAGAAGGAAATAATGCGTTGGACTTCTTTTAACTTGTTTTCTGAAAACTCCATTTTTTTAAATTCAAAAGTAAAAAGTAAAAATTCAAAAATAGAGTCTGCGATTTTGAAATTTCACTTCTTAATTGATCTCTCACCCATATATTTTCGTCAATTCTTCAAAGGGTCGAAAGCTTCATTTGTTAAAAGCTCAAAAGCAAAGTAAAAACCCAAAACCACAGACTCTATTTTTGAATTTTTACTTTTGAATTTTGACTTACCTCACCCGTCCATTTCTCCCGCTATCAAATTCAACGCCGACATCACCATGATCGCATCGCTCAGCATTGCTCCCTTCGTCAATTCTTCGAAGGCCTGGTAGTAGATGAAGCAGGGCCGCCTGAAATGCAAACGAAACGGAGTGCGTCCGCCATCGCTGATCAGGTAGAAACCCAGTTCTCCATTGCCGCCTTCCACCGATTGATATACTTCGCCGGCCGGCATATCGATCTCGCCCATTATGATCTTGAAGTGCCAGATCAGCGCCTCCATCTTTGTATATACATCTTCCTTCTCCGGCAAATAGTATTCCGGCACATCCGCATGAAACACTTCCGCCTCTGCACCCTTGAATTCCTGTACTTTCCTATATGCCTGGTTGATGATGCTTAGTGATTCCCACATCTCCTGGTTCCTCACCAGGAAGCGATCGTAGCAGTCGCCGGTGTTTCCCACCGGGATATTGAATTGCATATCCTCGTAACTGCTATATGGACTATGGATGCGGACATCATAGTCTACGCCCGCAGCGCGAAGATTCGGCCCGGTGAATCCATAATTCAGGGCGCGCTCAGCACTGATAGCTCCCACGCCGATATTCCGCTCCATGAATATCCGGTTGCGTGTAAAGAGATTCTCGAATTCCTTCAGCACCGGGGGATATTCCTTCAGGAATTTCTCGAGTTTCTGGAAGGCGATATCGTTGAAGTTCCTTTCAAAACCGCCGATGCGGCCGATGTTGGTAGTGAGCCTCGAGCCGCAGACTTCTTCGTAGATCTCGTAGATCAGCTCCCTGTATTGCATCACATAGAGGAAACCGGTATAGGCTCCGCTGTCGACACCCATGATGGAACTGCAGATGAGATGGTCCGAGATGCGCGCCAGCTCCATGATGATGATGCGGAGATAGTCCACGCGCTTCGGCGTCTTCACCCCGAGCAATTTCTCGCAGGTAAGATGCCAGCCCATATTATTGATAGGAGACGAACAATAGTTCAATCGATCGGTGAGCGGCGTGATCTGGTAGAGTGGCCGGTGCTCCGCGATCTTTTCGAAGGCGCGGTGAATATAGCCAATGGTCTGGTCCGTGGAAACGATACGCTCACCATCGAGTTCCAATATATTCTGCATCACACCATGCGTAGCCGGGTGCGTAGGCCCCAGGTTCAGCGTGGTGGTGGTCTTCTCGATGCTTCCTTCCGGTAATTTGATATGCTGCTCAGACATGATTAAGTCAGGACTTAAAAGTAAAAATTCAAAACTGCATCGCTAATTTATGATCTCATCCGCGCCATTCTTCTCCGATTCCACCACCGTTCCATGTTCCGTTTTCTCAATTCCAAAGCCGGTCTTTCCGCCGCGTCCGAACATCTCATCGTCCTTGTCGGAACGGGTCTGGTCTTCCAATGGAAACTCCTTCCGCATGGGGAAGTAGTCCATCTCGTCCACGTTAAGAATTCGTTTGAGGTTGGGGTGCCCGATGAAATTTATCCCATAGAAATCATAGGTCTCCCGTTCCATCCAGTTGGCGGAAGAAAAAAGGCCTGTCGCGGTGTACACGTCAGGCTTCACACTATCGGTAAATACTTTGAGACGGAGGCGCACATTGTCCTCGAGATTGTGCAGGTGATATACCACGGCGAGTTCCGCGCCCTTATTATCAGGATAATGAACCGCGCACAGATCGGTGAGGAAGCGGAACTTCAATTCCGGATCATCATAGAGGAAATTCAGCACTTTCAGGTTCAGTTCTTTCGGTGCATCGAAATTCAACATCCCATAGGACTCCACGAAACCCGAAACCTGCTCCGCAAATTTTTCCGTCAGTCGTTGCCTGATATGTTCGTTTGTAAGAGACATGATGGTGATAAAAATTAGTACCGCCGCCAGATAGGCCGGCCGGTCATTTCTCCTATACTATTATTGAATACCGTAACTCTCGAGCAAACCCTTGTACTTATCGCTGTTTCTCCTGCGCAGGCTCTCTCTTCCCACGAGATCCTGGATCCTGATGATACCATCGATGATGGCTTCGGGACGGGGAGGACAACCGGGCACATAGACATCCACCGGCACCACCTGGTCGATCCCCTGCAAGACACTATAGGAATCGAAGATACCGCCGCTGGAGGCACAGGCGCCAACGGCCATTACCCATCTCGGTTCCGCCATCTGGAGATACACCTGCTTGACCACCGGACCCATCTTCTTGGCAATGGTACCCATAACCATTAGCAGATCGCACTGGCGGGGTGAGAAACCAACGCGCTCACTTCCGAAACGTGCGAGATCGTAATGCGAACCCATGGTGGCCATGAATTCAATGCCGCAACAGGAAGTGGCAAATGGCAGGGGCCAGATGGAATTCTTCCTTGCGAGACCGATGACCTTGTTGAAACTGGTGGCAAAGAAACCTTCACCCTCCTGCCCTTCGGGCATTTCAGCCATGCTGATGTCGTTTACCAGTTTCTTGTCAGTGATGTTATATGATACGGGCCTGGCCATAATGCTATTATTTGGTAATTTGGCAATTTGATAATTTGTCAATGATCCTACAATCGATCATTCTCTCCTCTTAATAACAACCCTGGAGTCTAATTGTTACTGCCAAACCTCCTATTTTTATCGCTCTTGCTTCTCGTAGCACGCCTCAATGACAAATTAGCAAATTGTCAAATTGACTCATTCTTCCCAATTCAATGCTCCCTTCTTTATGATATAGATGAAGCCACAGAGGAAGAAGCCCACGAACATGAGCACCGCCCAGAATCCCGCCCATCCCAGTGCCCTGAAATTCACCGCATAGGGATAGAAAAAGATCACTTCAACATCAAAAAGAACGAATAATATCGCAGTGAGAAAATATTTAATGGCCATCGGCTGACGCGCATCACCGTGAGAGGCAATGCCACTGGCGAAGGACTGGAGTTTATCGGTAGTAGTGCGTCTGGGACCCAGCAAATGGGTGGCTACCATCAACAACACGATCAACCCGACGGTGAAAATCACCTGTATGGCGACCGGCAGGTAGGAACCCGCATCTGAGGCGGATGGATTAAGCTGGAGTAAATGGATCATAATTTTTTTACCCTGCTGCAAAAATAAGACAGCAACATCATATTACCGAGTAAATTCTATGAGGCAAAACGTTTTGCGCGGGCCATGGTATAAAAGTAAAAAGCCATGAATGCGATTCATGGCTTTTTACAATATGTTCATGCGAGAACTACCCTTTTCCAGTCCCGGTGGAGCCTGTCGTTCGTCCTGACGAACCGGTCCTGGGTTGTGTTCGGGGAGTACTTTGACGGGGCGCCGGCTTTTGCAGCTGCTCCAGGATTCCCTTCAGGCTTTCATTTGAAGGATCGAGGATCAGCATTTTCTTCACATATTCTATTGCCTTGGGCGCATCGTGTACATCGTTTGCGTAATACTGCACGAGATAACCGGCAGCATTGAGGTATTGCTTTTTGAATTTCGCGGTATCCTTTTGAGCAAAATCAAATAATGCAACCGCATCAGGAACCGCAATACTGTCTTTCTTCGTGGAATCGATCACCTTTGCGTTGTTGAATTTCCATTCATACCCGAATACTTCGTCGGGGTATTTGGACTGGAAGTTCTTGAAGGCCTCGTATGATTTCATGTAAGCGCCGCCGAAATAATAGGCGCGGCCCACATCGAACAATTCATTGATCGTGGGTTTCGGTTTCAGGCTCACAAGTGTATTCAACAGGTCGCCTTCCTTCTCCCGCTGTCCTTTCACCTTATATACATTAGCGGCCCATTTCAGCAGTTCGGCCTTATTCTCAATAACGGTATCGGCCTTCACTCCATCATTGACGATCTTAAAGAATGCTTCTTCCTGGCCTGGCACCTTCGAATAAACGGCCGCTTTCATCAGGTAATCCTTTGCATTCAGTTCATCAGGCTTGGCCTTTGCGAATAGCTGATCCACGTAATCCTTTGCTCCCAGGGTATCTCCCTTTGCCATTGTGGCATCGGCGATGAGACGATAGACGCGCGCCTTGGTGTTGGCGCCTGCCTGTGCTATGATATTTTTAGCGCCGGCAATGGCCTGGTCATATTCCTTCTTGGCCCAGAGCGTCTGCACCCGGAGGTAATCATTCTGCGGATCCTGTTCTGTGGTCTCGATGAATTTCTTCGCATATGTTTCGGCAGCGCTGAAATCCAGCTTGCCTAACTTATAATAATACAGATCGTAGTATGCCGGGGCATAACGGGGATCCTTTGTAATGGCATCATTCAGGTATTTCTCATACATCTCCCAGTTACGCTGACTAATAAAAAGCTGGGCGAGGCGGTCATAGGCCGGGGCGAAATTCGGGTTCGCCTCGAGAGCCTTCTGATAGTTCTGGAAGGCAAGGCCTCCCGATTCTCCTGGCTTGGCCTTACGATAGGCATTGCCCAGGTTCAGGAAGATCTCTGCATTCTTTGGATCGCGGAGCGCAGCAGCTTCGAGCTTTTCGATGGCATAGTTTATATCGCCCCTCTTGTCCTTATCGGTATAGCTTTCGGTGATGGCGCGACCGACGGCATTGAGGATGACAGGATCGCCACCTTTCTTTCCATTGGTCATGGTAATAGCCGCTTCGAAACGTTGGCGTGCTTCGCTGATCTTATTCTCGAGCAGATCCACTTGTCCACGTCCTACTATCACCAATGGTGCATTGGCGCTTGCCATGAGCGCCTTGTCATAAACGGCCTTGGCGCCCACCGTATCTCCCATCTGAATATCGGTTTGACCAAGCCAATAAGTGGCGTCGATATTATTAGGATTGGCGGCCAATAATTTTTCAAACGTCGTCTTCGCACTTTTGAACCTTTCGGCATACAAATCGTTGACCCCTTCCTGCACGCTTTGCGCTTGCACAGTGCCAACCAAAAGTAAGCCTGCTACTAAAGATGTAATTGAAGTTTTCTTCATTTTGCGTTCCCCCTGTTTAAGAATTGTAAATATAATTACTTTGTTTATTCCCTGAGCTGTATCTCTCTGATTGTAAATTTTCTCTGAACGGGCACCAAGTAGGCTCTTTTGAAAATCAGCTGGCCGATCTCGCCGCTTAGAAAATCGCTGAATCCGTGCCCCAAACCCCTGAAGTTTTCCTTCAGTATATATACCAAATCACGTACCATAGGATAGCTCTCCATGTAAATATTTAGCTGTATCGGCAAAACATATTTTCCAGGCATATCCCTGCTTTCCAGCCGCGCAATTTTCACTTTTTTCAAAAAACTCAATTGGGACGTATCTTCTTTGTTCCCTATCCAGCTAACTCCTATAAACCCTACTGCTTCAGGATGATTGGCCACATAATCGATCACTCCCTGGCTTGTTCTTGCCGCAATTGCCTTCGGTGAAAGAGAATCGCTGTGCAATACTGAATCGACGATGTATCGTACCGTACTGGTTGCCTGAACTCCGTCAAATACCGGGATTAAATTTTTCTTAAATCGCCCCATGAGGACATCTTTTAGCTCCGGCATGGAAAAGGCGGAATCCGGGGCCAAAGGATTCACGATAACGGCTATCGCATCCCTCGCAATCACCATCTGGGCCGGACCGACCCGCATCGAATCTACCATGAACGATTCTTCGGACTTGTTATACCCGCGCGTAGCAACGATCAATCGTATGCTATCCACTGCAAAGTCCTTCAGCGTCTCCGCCTCCGGCTTGTACTGCACTGCGATATGTGTGCCGGGATGATTGGCTTCATACACCTGCACCTGTGCATCGATGATCGGTTTGAAGGATTCATCTGCGCTGATATTGATCGTACCGCGATCAGGAGTATCACTAAGCTCCGCTGATTTCTGCTGGTCCGACTTACAACCGTTTAGCGATAGTACCAGGGAGGCCAGGATAAACAGGCCGGTGAAGCCCTGGATCAATACTTTCATCCGTTAATATTCACTTTTAAAAATATCCGGCGCATAATAGCCAGGGAATATCAATTTATTTAAAATAGTTTTTCTTGTACCCGCGGTAGATACGCCATCCGCCATATGCGATGCAGATAGCGCCAAAGATCTTGTCCATGTTATTGGGTGGATAGACGGCGTTGAACGACATATCGAACTTATTCCTGAAAAAAAAGAACAACCCGAGTCCAACGATGGCGATACCCATGCCATAGTCCAATATGGCTCGCATATATGATATCTGCTTCTTTTTCCGTTTTTCATAATCATCAGCCATGTAAAGTGTTTTCGGGAAAGGCAAATTATCGAATTTTATGGTTCCTGAGTGATAAAAGTTACGGGCAAAACATAGCTCATTGTAGCCGGGCGCCCATTTTGAATTGCGGGCCTCCATTTGGGCATTTTTTTACACACCCTTATTACCTCTTTATCGAAGGCATCGCCGCCGCTCGTTTCGATATTCACCATTGACACCGATCCATCCTTGTCCACCATGAAGCGAACGCGCACCATCTTCTTTTCTCCCGCCTCCAGTTCCTCCGGAGGATTGAGATTTCGTCCGAGAAATTTCTTCAATGCCTCCGGTCCACCCGGAAATTCCGGGCTCGAGCTCGGCAGGAGTACTTCAGGTTCAACCGCCTTCGCGCTTTTCACTTCATTGCCGCTGCCGCTTTGTTCCCCGCCGCCATTTGTCCCCGTTGCCGGAACGCCCTCTGTTGTTTCTGTTCCCGGCTTCCGGTCATCCAGTTCGGAATTCTCCGGCACAATGGTTTGAGTAACCAATATATCGGGGACAATTCTGGGTGTCGTATTGACAATGGCCGCGACTTTTTGAATGACCGCCTTCGGCAAAACCGGTGGCTTCACGACTGTCGGCGGCTTTATCGTTTCCGTCGGAGGAATCGTCATGATAACAAGGCCGTCCTCACTTATTTCGCGCATCTTCTTGCCATCAACTTTACGATGCGAGAAGGAAGATAGCAATATAAAAAAAGCGATGAGCGAAAGACCCATAGCAAGCGATAGGATCATACGCCGGTTGTAACCACGGCGCAGGGCATACGCGCCATATTCTTTATTCCGTCCTTCGAATAAAATGTCAAGCAGGCTGGCTTCGAGCAGTTCGTTATTTGTCATGGCTGGTGAATTTTAATTGAGATGCGGGGGGGCGAGTAATCCATATGGCAGCGGATGCAAAAGTCCAAATTCAAAAGTAAAAATTCAAAAGGGTGTCCTTGGATAGGAATATCCTTGTGCCCCTAGTGCATCTTTGTGTCCTTGTGGTTAGAAAGTCGAAAAGAGAAGGCACTTCCACTAACACGCCATCATTGGCATATTGCCAAATTATCAAATTGGCTAATTGTATTCAAACTATCTTTGCCCGCATGAAAATTCTAATGGTCTGTCTCGGAAATATCTGCCGCAGTCCGCTTGCGGAGGGGATATTGCAGCGCAAGGCCGATGAGGCGGGGCTTGACTGGACCGTAGGCAGTGCGGGCACCAATGGCTATCATACGGGACAACCACCACATCACCTATCACAGAAAGTAGCAAAGCAAAATGGCCTCGATATTTGTCAGCAGCGTTCGCGTCCATTCGTCGCGCGCGATTTCGATGAATATGACAGGATCTATGCACTCGCGGGAGATGTATTGGACGAAATGAAACGCATTGCCGGAAAAAAATTCGATCCCGCGAAGGCCGGCCTGCTGATGAATGAATTGTATCCCGGCCGCGACCTCGATGTTCCCGATCCTTATTATGGAAAGGAAGAGGGATACCATTCCGTTTATAAGATGATCGATGAAGTGTGTGAAGCAATCATTAAGAAATATCGACCGTCGCACGATCTTGCAACCCGTGATCGAACAACGACAAAATCAAGCAAGCAATAAAATGGCTAAACCTGCCATACCACAAGGCACACGCGACTTCGGACCGGAAACCGTCCGCAAGCGGAACTACATCTTCGATACCATCCGCCATTCCTTTGAACTGTATGGCTTCCAGCCGCTGGAGACACCGGCCATGGAAAACATAGAGACATTGATGGGAAAATATGGCGAGGAGGGCGATAAACTCATCTTCAAGATCCTCAACAACGGGTTGAATCTGCCGGAAAAGAGAGAATCCGCTACGGCCGCCTTCTCGAATGTCTTACAGGGAAAGACGGACAAAAACTTAACAGAGCGGGCGCTGCGGTACGATCTCACCATTCCGTTCGCGCGCTACGTGGCGATGAATCACGCGCAACTGACCTTTCCCTTCAAACGCTACCAGGTGCAGCCCGTATGGCGCGCCGATCGTCCACAACGGGGCCGCTACCGGGAGTTCTATCAATGCGATGCCGATGTGGTGGGCAGCACATCCCTCCTGAATGAAGTGGAACTCGCCGCGCTCTATGCCGGGGTGTTTCGCAAACTGGGAGTACGGGTGGAAATAAAGATCAATAACCGGAAGATCCTGGCTGGTTTGGCGGAACGTTGCGGCGGCGCCAATAAGATGCTGGATATCTCCATTGCCATTGATAAACTCGACAAGATCGGAATCGAAAAAGTAAAGGAAGAATTGAGTGATAAATCATTTACGCCTGAACAAATCGGTATCATCGAAAAATACCTTACTCTCTCCGGAACAAACGAAGAGAAATTATCCCAGCTAACAGGTTTATTAGGTGAAATTGAAGTTCTTCAGCAAGGGATAACTGAAATAAATGAAGTTCTCTCCCATTCACGATTGACGACCGCGCCTGCCGGCGGGCAGGTTCACGATTCACCATTGAAGTCCGCATCTTCCGATGCGCAGGTTGACAATTCACGATTGACGACTCACGATTCACGTCTTCAGGTAGAGCTCACATTGGCCCGCGGCCTCAACTACTACACCGGCACCATCTTCGAAGTAAAGGCACTGGATGTGAAGATGGGCAGCCTCGGTGGCGGTGGCCGGTACGACGACCTGACCGGTCTCTTCGGCGTACCGAATATTCCCGGTGTGGGCATCTCTTTCGGCGTCGACCGCATCTACGATGTAATGGACGAACTGAGCCTGTTTCCCGCAGGGGTCCATACCGGCACACAAGTGCTCTTCTTCAACCTCGGCGAGCAGGAAAGCAGGGCCTCCATCGACCTTCTCCGTCAGCTGAGGGAAAACGATGTCCGGAGCGAGATCTACCACGAAGCCGCGAAATTTGACAAACAGTTCAAATATGCTGAGAAGAAGAATATCCCTTTCATCGTCATTATCGGCACAAAAGAGCTGGAACAGGGCGTTTGCACCGTGAAAGACCTGCGAAGTGGCGTCCAGCAGAGCATTTCATTTACTAATCTGCCTAAGTTTTCCTTTATTTGACACCTGAAACCTTTTAATTATGAGAAATAGATTCCTGTATTTGTTATTCCTTTCGGGCATCGTGCTCGCCATGTCGTGTAATAAGGCCGGCAAGACTGGCCTCCTCGTCCCTAAGGACGCGGCCGTGGTCATTCATATCAATATGAAATCACTTTCATCCAAACTTACCTTCGATGAGATCAAGCAGACCAGCTGGTACCGTAAGCTCAACGAAGAGGCGCATGATACGCTTGCGCAAAAGATCATAAACGATCCGGATGCATCGGGTGTCGATACCAAGAGCGATTTTGCCTTTTTCTTAAAGAGACAGGGCTACGGCGGTTACGCCTCACTCCAGGGAGCTATCAAGGATGCAAACGCATTTGCTGCCTTCGTAAAGGAAGCCAGCAAGGGTAAGGCGGAGATCCAGAAAAGCGGCGATCTCAACTATGCTTCCACTCACGACAAGGGCCTCCTGACCTGGACCTCTTCGAAGTTCGTCTTCATTGGCGACTCACCGATGCAGGGAATGAGCGGAATGGGTGGAATGGGTGGTGGTAACGCCGGTTCCGTGACACATTTCTCCAATGACAGCCTGCTCCTCTTTGCAAAGGGCATCTATGCACTTAGCGGCGAGGATCTCCTCGATGACAATTCCAAATTTACCGACCTGATAGCGAGTGAGGGCGATCTTCATTTCTGGGTGAGCACAGACAATATCTATAAGGGAATGGCAAATGGGATGATGAATATGATGAAACTGAGTGCGCTTACCGAGGATAATATCGGAACGGCAACGCTCAATTTCGACAACGGCAAGATCACCATGACAGGCAAACAATATTATGGAAAGGAACTGACGAAGATCATCGATAAATTTCCCCCGGTGAATGTCAGCAAGGACCTGATCAACCGTCTTCCCTCGGGTGACGTGATCGGCGCGCTGGCCTTCAACTATCCTTCCGAGGGTTGGGTGGAGATCATGAAACTGATCGGCGCCGATGGCCTGGCGAATATGTTCCTGGGTCAAAAAGGTATCACCCTCGATGATTTCTCTAAAGCTCTCAAGGGTGAAATGGCCTTTGCCGTAACGGATATTCAGCAGCGTCCGCAGACGTCGGAATACGAGAATGGCGATGGCACCAAGAGTACGTACACAACGACGAAGACCGATCCCAATTTCGTTTTCGCCCTTGCGATAAAGGACAAGCCGTCTTTCGATAAACTGTTCGGGCTGGTGAATGAGGAAATGATGAAAAATGGTCCTCCTCCCGGCATCGTTATAAAGAATGAAAAGGATTGGCTCGTGGTCAGCAACAACGACGCAAATGCCGCCAGCTTCCTCACAGGGAATAACAAACCCGCCTATGCAGATAAGCTCAGCGGACATGGCTTCGGAGGCTACCTCAATATTCAGAAGCTGATCACTACTTTCAAAAATGAGATAGTAAGGGAGGATAGCTCAGCCATTGCCGCCATGGATCTCTCCATGAAGACCTGGCAGGATGGCGTGACCTGGGGTGACTACAAGAGCGGTGCGGCT
>DATHKS010000640.1:0-5344 GCA_035488975.1 Chitinophagaceae bacterium
CATGCAAGACAATTTTCCATACCCCGGTAAGGTGGTCCCCGGACCCAATGGCGACTATTATGCCCGCGGGCCCAATGACTATATTGGCCTCACAAGAGACTGGCAGGACGAGATCTTTCGTACCGGCATTTACCAGAATTATTCCGTGAATATTTCCGGTGGAAACGAAGCCGGTAGTCACAGCCTTTCCTTCAACTACCTGAACCAGGATGGCACTATTGTCAATTCCGCCTATAGCCGGTATGGTCTCAACCTTAACCTGAATCGCAGCCTCGGCAAGATCTTCAAAGTGGGTACCAGTACCTCCTTCGCCAATTCCACCACGAATGGCGTGAAGACCGGTACCGATAAATCAGACGACGCGAATGCGGGGGTTATCCGTTCCGCTCTTACCTACCCGAGTACCATTGACTCCATTGGTGCATTCAATCTCAATGGCGGCCAGGGCTACTTCATCACGAATCCTTCCATCTATGCCCGCGATGTATTGAACAGGGTAAAGGGATTGAATATATTCTCCTCAAACTACCTCGAGGCCGTCATCACCAAGAACTTCAAGTTCAGGCAGAATCTTGGTTTCAACTATGCATCCAATACCCGCGATCAATATTATCCACGCACCGTTTATGAGGGCTTCAGCGCGAAAGGATGGGGCCTGAAAGCCGACGATGTATGGAATAGTCTCGTCTCTGAAAGTATGGTCACGTATGCCGGAAAGCTCAAGAAACATAGCCTGAATGTACTCGCCGCCTCCACGTATGAAAAGACAAACGGCCAATGGAAGAGGGTGGAAGCAAAGACATTCCCCAATGATCTTTTGAAGAATGAGAACCTGGAAGCGGGTGAACAGAAAATGCCCGTAATAAGCAATCGCTATCAATCCACGCTGATCTCCTTCCTCGGAAGGGTCAACTATAGTTTCGACGACAAATATCTTCTCACCGTTTCTTACCGCCAGGACGGCTCCAGTAAGTTTGGGCGGGATAATAAATGGGCCGGCTTCCCCTCCATGGCGATTGCGTGGAAGATCGTCAATGAAGACTTCATGAGATCCTTCAAAGCCATAAACGACCTGAAACTCCGCCTTAGCTATGGGCAAACGGGTAACCAGGGCATCGGCTCCTATTCCTCGCTATCGAAACTGAAGGTCTATAATTATCCGTTCAATGGCGCATTACAAACAGGACTCGCGGATGATGTGTACGCAGGTCCCGCCAACGACAAGCTGAAATGGGAGACCACCGATGCCTATAACGCGGGGTTGGATCTCGGCATGTTCAACAACCGGTTGGTGATCCACGCGGATGTATACCTTAAGAAGACGAACGATCTCCTGCAATTCGTGACCACACCTCCTTCCACGGGATACCCGCAGAAATTGATCAACTCCGGTTCCGTAGAAAATAAGGGCGTCGAATTCTCCGTTGAAGGCATCATCGTTCGCGGACACGATTTCGAATGGAACTCGAATTTCAACATCTCCTTCAACCGCAACAAGATCCTCAGCCTCGGACCCGATGTGAAAGAACAATACGCAGGCCCTATCTCTACTGGTGATGCGCCCTTCATCCAGAAAGTTGGCCATCCCATCGGCGCAGTGTATGGATGGGTGGAGGATGGATACTATGACAACGAAGCCGAAATAAGGAGCGATCCCTTCTACGCAACGCAACCCGAAGCCATCATCCGCCGTACCGTCGGCGAGATCAAGTACAAGAACCTGGACGGTAAGACCGATCTCACCAATGACGACAGGACCTTCATCGGGGATGTGAACCCCGACTATACATTCGGCTTCACCAATATTTTCCGGTACAAGAATTTTGATCTCAATGTGTTTGTGAATGGTGTGCAGGGTAATGATATCATAAACATGAATACCCGTTTCAATTCCAACCTTGGCGACAATAAGAATATCACGCAGGCGCAGTATGAGCATGCATGGACCACGGACGCGGACAATACAAACGCTACCGGCCCCAAGGTGATCCACCAGTTCTGGCGCGCATTGAAATTCACCCGTCGCTTTATCGAAGACGGCAGCTTCGTTCGTATCAAGAATATCACACTCGGCTATAATATCAAGACGAAGCTGGCAGGCATTTCCTCCCTTCGCGTTTCAGTGGGAGTTAATAATCTCTACACGTTCACAAAGTACACCGGCTACGATCCGGAGATCAATAGTTACGGTGATAACCCCGCATTGTATGGCGTGGATCTCGGCGGATATCCCAATTCACGTGCATACAATTTTACGCTTCGCTGTAGTTTCTAGAAAATTCAAAACTTAAAAGCCAGATATGAAAAAGTTTGTAAGATATTTTACCGGTTTAAGTGCGATCGTCGTGCTGGCATTCACGACATCCTGTAAAAAGGCGCTTGAGGAAAAAAGCTTTTCGTTCATCACGCCCAATAATTTCTACCAGAATGAAAGTGATGCCAAGACGGCCATCAATGGCGTGTACAACGAACTCTACACCTACGATCTTTACCTGCAGCCATTCTGGAACCTGACCGTTCTCGATGATGATCACGTCTCGGGAGCAGACTGGTTTCTCGGAAATTCGGGTGCGGGAAACCCACAGGGATACTGGGGTGTCGACCGGCCATGGAACGGTTGCTATACCATGATCTCGAGAGCCAATACCGTCCTCGAAAAAGTAGACGCGATCACCGATATCGACCCGGATGTCAAGAAAAGGATCCTCGGTGAAGCGCACTTCCTTCGCGGCTGGGCGTATTTTCAACTCGTGCAGCTCTATGGCGGTGTACCTCTACGGGTATTTGCACTGAGTGCCGCAAACCCCGAGACAAATGTGCCTCGCTCCACGGTGAAGGAAACCTATGATGTAGTGATCAACGATTTCAAAGAAGCAGAGACCCTGTTGTTTCCGGCCACCGATCCAAAGTCGGGCGAAGCGGGTAGAGCCACGAGAGGCCTTGCAAAGGCCTTCCTCGCAAAGACATACCTGACCATGGCTTCCGGTGCACTCTCCGGCGCCTCGATCACCGTGCGCGGCGGCACCGATAACGGATATTATAGCTACACTAAGAACGTGGTGGCCGGTCTCGAAGGAATCGATAGCAAGGCTTACTATACCCTGGCCAGGGATAAGGCGCTCGAGGTGATCCAAAGTAATGACTACTCGCTGTTCACCGACTTCAAGGATGTGTTTACAAAAGGCAACCGCAATAAGCAGGAACACATGTGGGAAATTCAATCCCTTGCAGGAACCGATTTTGTGAACGACATGCATGCCTATTTCTCTGCGCGTTCTCCATTCGGTACAGGGGCCGTCTGGATGAGCAACAATCACTACAAGGATTACGAGGACGCCGATACCCGCGTGTTGGATGGCGTTACTCACCGGTACCAGGCCAATTGGGGAACATACTATTATTATCCTTCTTACAAGGCCGCTCTCTACAGCGGCATAGCTCCCGACGGTACCAACTATAACAACAACGGCGGCACCGACGACAAGGCATTCATAACGAAATTCAGCGATGTGGCCGATGCCTCGATCGGAACAAGCGATGCCTTCTTTCCCCTCATGCGCTATGCCGAAGTGTTGCTGATGTATGCGGAAGCCGAGAATGAAGTGAATGGTCCTACACCTGCGGCCTACGACCGGTTGAATGCCATTCGCACCAGGGCAAAGACGATCCCAGCAACGCCGAACATGAACATCAGCCAGTTCAGGAGTTATGTGCTTGAAGAAAGAGGAAGGGAATTCTCACTGGAGAGCATCCGCCGCTTCGATCTTGTCCGCTGGGGGATCTACCTGCAGGTGATGAACAAAATCAGCCAGGGACAGGATAATATTCCGAAGGTGCGGAGCATGCGGAACCTGCTGCTTCCTATTCCATTGAATGAATTGAATTCAAATACAGCCATCACCGCGAATAATCCCGGCTGGTAAAATATTTACTCATGCGAATCTTAATACCATGGCATATGAATCGAACTAACACCTTAGTCAAATACGGCAGCTTTCTCCCTCTGCTTGGCTTCCTCTTGTTGTTTTCCGTCTCCTGCAAGAAAGAGGCGCATGCAGATACGGATGCACCGGTGATCACCGGCGTTACCACCACCACCGAGAGAAACGTGGTCCTCACCTCTGCGACCTTCGATCAATGGATAATCGTGAAGGGAATGCACCTGGCTACAACTCAAAAAGTGGTCTTCAACACGGTCGAAGTTGGAGCCGATAAGTTTTTCTCCGATGATTCCACCGTCACCGTGAGAGTGCCCGCCGGCTTGCCCGACCCCGCTCAAAATCCGATCACCATCACCACCAAATACGGTAGTGTCACGTACAATTTTTCCATTCTTCAACCCGTACCTGTCGTCAATAGCTTCAATCCACTCTCCGGTGGGGAAGGTGATATTGTCACCATTTCGGGAGACTGGTTTACCGGGTTAACAGGAGTTAAATTCGACAACGTGCCGGGCACCGTTGTCTCAAGTACAAAGACTGAAATAAAAGTAAAGGTCCCTGCCGGCATCGTGCAGGCTTTCTTATATGTGACAACACCGAGCGGCACCACTAAGTCGAAGAATGCATTTGGATTTAAATTCATCGTCTATGACGATGCGCTTGCCGCCAATTGGTGGAAAGGCGGATGGAATGGTGCGGAGAATACCGACTTCAGCAACACTGTCATCGTCAAGCGCGGTACGAGTGCAGGTAAGATCCCCTTCACCGGCGGCTATGGTGGCTTCCAGGTGGGCAATGGCGGCAGTTCAATAAGTCTCGTGGGATTTATTGCCGTCAAGGTTTCGCTTTATGGCGGTCCCGGTACGGGAGGAAAGAAAGTAAAGTTAGTCCTGAATGGTAATTACAATAAAGGATACGAGATCGTATTGACAGAAGGCGCCTGGAATGATCTGACGATTGGGCTCGATCAATTGGGCAACCCGGATACACTCACAGAGGTGGTGATCCAGGAGTTCAGTGGCAATGTTCCCTGCCTCGTTTATTTCGACGACCTGGGATTGATCTGACAATAGAATTCTTATCGATAAACTTTTCGCATGGGAAGGCATTGGAAACATCTTACTGGTACGCTTTTTCTTTTTTACCTGGGCATGTTGTTTGCCTGCGGTGATGCATTCTCGCAGGCCGACCTGCCCTCCAATGAGAATGCTACAAAAGAAACGGCCAGTCTCTATCGCAACCTGAAGAAGCTTGCCTCGAGAGGATTTATGTTCGGCCACCAGGATGACCTGGCCTATGGCGTGGAATGGAAGTACAAGGAGAACCGCAGCGATGTAAAGGAGGCGGCGGGCGACTATCCCGCCCTCTATGGCTGGGAACTCGGCGGCATTGAGAGAGAAAAC
>DATHKS010000641.1:0-6906 GCA_035488975.1 Chitinophagaceae bacterium
CGAAACGCAAAGGTGCGCCATGGCCCGTGCGAAAAGGAGGTATAATACTCGCGGTGTACAAGAATTCGCTGACAATAGCCTTGTTCGCGCTGTTCGTTGCATCATTCGCCCTTCATCTATATGGCAGTCTCAAGGATGAGAATGAGAAACTGCTGTTGAAGGGTAAGCCGCCGGAAGGGTTGGGAGATTTCCTCGGGGAGTCCAGGTTCTGGTTCGAGTCGTTTCAGAATTGGCAAAGCGAATTCCTTTCCGTATTCGCCATCATTGTCCTGTCGATCTATCTCCGCCAGAAGGGTTCTTCGCAATCGAAGCCGGTGGATGCGGGGAATGAGGAGACAATTTGATAATTTGGCAATTTGGTAATTCGACAATTGAACCACTAAGACACGAAGGCACTAAGGAACACAAAGACTTCGAACAACACGCCCCATTGTCAAATTACCAAATTAACAAATTGCCAAATTACCTACTCCTGACCGATTTCCTACCTTTGCCCAGACAACAAAAAATCTACAACTATGCTATCCCCAGGAGCCGCAGCACCCGACTTTGAATTATACGCCACACCCGATCAGAAACTCTGTCTTCATGAGTTGAAGGGCAAGCGCGTGATACTCGCATTCTATCCCGCCGACTGGAGTCCCGTGTGTGGCGATCAGATGTCGCTCTACAATGAGATGCTAAATTATTTCCGGAAACACAATGCGGAACTGGTCGGTATTTCGGTTGACGGCAAGTGGTGTCATAACGCGTTTACCGCCGATCGCAAACTTCATTTCCCCTTGCTGGCGGATTTCGAGCCCAAGGGCGAAGTAGCAAAGGCGTACGGTGTATACAACGAGGAGGAGGGGCAGACGAAGAGAGCCTTGTTCGTTTTAGATGAGGAAGGAACGATCAGGTGGAGTTATTTATCTCCCGACGGAATAAACCCGGGCGCCGATGGAATACTGGATGCGCTGGAGGAGATGAATGCAGAGAAGGCGGTGAATTGATAAGAACATCGCGCAACGCTGGCATCACATTTATCCATCATCAAAAATACTCTCATGCTCAAACCAGAAGTCTCCGACAAGGATCATGCAAGCGGTCCATCCAAGGCGCCTGTTACGTTGGTAGAATTCGGCGATTATGAATGTCCCCACTGCGGGCGCGCCTACCCGATCATTAAGGATATCCAGCAGACAATGGGCAAGCAACTCCGGTTTGTGTTCCGGAATTTCCCATTGAATGAATCGCATCCACATGCTTTCATGGCGGCGGTGGCCGCAGAAGCAGCTGCAAAACAGGATAAATTCTGGGAGATGCACGATATCATCTATGAGCACCAGGACAGCCTGGAGATGGATGACCTCCTTGATTATGCAAAGCAGTTAGGTCTCGACATCCGGCAGTTCGCGAAGGACATACAGGACAAATCGACTTCCGGTAAAGTAGAGCACGATTTCGATAGCGGCTTGCGAAGCGGCGTAAATGGCACGCCGACATTTTTCATCAATGGGAAGAGATATGATGGGGACTGGGAGAATGATCTGGCGCAGCGGCTGGCCGACTCCTTTTAAATTTGGTAATTTGATAATGGCGCGTGTTGTTGTTCGAAATTCTTTGTGTTCCTTAGTGACTTCGTGTCTTAGTGGTTCAATTATCAAATTGCCAAATTGCCAAATTATCTCTCACTCCGGCAGCACATACAACCCCTGCTTGATCGCGTAGATCACTACCCCGATGGAATTTCTTGATTCCGTTTTTTCATGCAGGCTCACGCGGTAAGACTCTATGGTGCGGATGCTTAAATGAAGTGTAGAAGCTATTTCCTTCGTCGTGCACTGATCACATATCATACGAATGATCTCCAATTCTCTCTTGGTAAACCTCACTGCCGAGCGATGCTTGAACGGATCGAAGCGACTCTTGCCTATCAGGCGCGCCAACTTGGTAGAGGTAGCGGGTGAATAGAAATTCCCGCCTTCATACACCACCCTAACGGCTTCCAGCAATTCCTGCCGGTTAGTATTCTTGAGGAGATAACCCGCTGCGCCGGCCTCGAGCATATCCACGATCAGGTGATCGTCGTTGAACATCGAGAGCCCAATGACCTGCACATGAGGAAATTCTTTCTTGATATGCCGGCAGACCTGTATCCCATCCATGCCCGGCATCTTTATATCGGTGATCACGACATCCGGTTGAACACGCGTAACGAGAGCCATCAATTCATTTCCGTCTCCCGCTTCGCCGGCGAGAGTGACTTCATCCTGATCCTTCAATAATACTTTGAAGCCATCCCGGAAGATGGGGTGATCGTCGGCGATCACGATGTTTATTGCTGCACTCATATACCTTAACTGTTTTATGATCTTTCACAGGGGGATCTCCAATAAAATCGCGGCACCGTTGCCGGGCTTGCTTTCCTGCATCATTTTACCACCCATGATCTCCGTACGGTTCCGCAGGCTCTTCAAACCTATGCCTTTTCCATTGCTCTGTAGGGGGTCGAAACCCTTTCCATTATCCCGGCACAAGATCAGTAGATTATTATCCCTGACCTGTAACCGGATCGTCATTTCTGTCGCGTCCGCATGCTTGAGACAATTATGAACCACCTCCTGGATCACCCGGTAAATATGGATCTGCTTATGCGGCTCCAAGGGAATGGAGGCGGGACTTTCCAGGTCCAATTTCAGCCGGGTGGTCTGGCGGATATTATCCACGTATTCCGTTACGGCGGTGACCAATCCCTTGCGCTGAAGCGCGGCAGGCATGAGATCATTGGCTATCTCGCGGATGCGGACGATCATATCATCCAGTTGTGAACTGGCTATCGCGAGATCCGGATCATCGCCGCGCGCATGATCAACACGAAAGCGAATAGCGGAAAGAAGCGGACCCAGGTCATCATGCAGATCGGCGGCAGTGCGGGTGCGTTCCTGTTCCAGTGTCGCTATCTCTGAAAGCATCAATTGTTTTTGTAATGCGAGGTTGCGCCGTTGTTGTACAATAATGGAGCCTATGAAATAGGTGATGATCACGCCCAGTACGATGGCCGTGATGATTATAGCAGTGTATATTCTCGTTTCCTGGGTATCCATAATAGCGAAAACGCAAAAATTAAGTTAACGAAAAGATTTATCCAGGCCAGGATGCGATACACCTGCACACGAAAATCCGCACTACCATTCAGGCCATAGATCCAGAATATTTCCACCAGCAAACTATAAGTATAGAAGATGATGAACCCGATAAAGATCAGGAACTGTGGCTGGTTGATCAACATTTTCTTTCCCGATAGTATCAGGCGGTTCACCCGGCTGATACTAAGGAGTACTATGGTAAATGAATACAGGATGATGAAATAGGAACTGAAGTGGGTGATACCGGTAAACACCAGTTTCTCCAGTATCCAGGCTGCGATAAATGTACACACGAGGGCGGGGAAGACCCATGGCCGCCGGCTAAAGCTGCCCCATCGCTTAAAGAACCAGAGCAATAGCAGCGACTCGGCCAGCGAGTAGAGATTGGAAGAGACGGCGTTCGAAAAGCCCTTCTGGATCATAACGGAATCGACGCTTTCCTTCAGCAGTCCAAGCCAAAGCAGCAATATAAAAGGAAAATAGACCCGGTCCAGTTGTTTGAACCGGACCAGGCCAATGACTGCGGCGATGGCTATGGAGAAGCTGAAGAGATCGATCAGGGAATAACTCATCTATAAAAATAATTATTTCTAAGGGTTAAGGTCCGATGGTGGCGGACAATCATCGGGGCAACGCTTACCGCTCTCACCGATGCCGGTACTGGGAGGACCTGAATCTCCCGGTGCGGAAGACGGAAGAATGTCTGCATCCTTGCTATCGTAGCCAACGAAGATGGCGTGCACTTTCAATGCATCGTCCATGCCGTAGTACACGCGGATGCCCTGGCAATCCGGCTGGGCGAGAAGAGAATCGAATACATCGCGGCCGAATGATTCGCTCCGGCAAAGGATGTTTTTCCTCTGATAGGCCGGAGCCAAAATGTTTTCTTTTTCGTTGCGATAGACGGTGGTCATCTGGATGGCCTCCTGGAGGGAGATGAACTGGCTCATATTAATTGATTTTAATGGTGGAAGAAGACGGCAAGATTGCGAAAGGATCGGGGATAAAAAACCGTGTTAATACGGATTGACAGAGATTTGAATTTCGCGCAATTTTAAGAACTTAAATTTCATGGAGCCATTAAAGCTGACCCTATTCCCGAAAATCCTGGTCGTATGACCGGGATTTTTTGGGGAAGGCTGGGCCAGGAAAGGGATTGGTAATTAGGAATAAGGAATTAGGCTTTATGAGAGGATGCTTCAAAGCTCACCGCGATTCCTAAAAAAATAACATTAAGGGTATCTACTTACTTTTTTAAAGATTTGAGATGTTGATTTTAAAAGATAATATTTGTAAGAGGACGAAAGGTCACTGTAAAACATGGATCGATCTTCATTGAGCTCGATCTCCCTCCTGGAATTTCTACCCGTCGAACTATGATGGCCTCGCTTAATTGAAAATAGTGAGATCTTATGACAAGACCCGATGCTACCCTTTAAGCGATTTCCAGTTTTTTAATCCCGTGGTCAATTTTGTGAATGAAACATGTCGAAGGAACGATACGGTGTTGGTAGGATGTAGTTTGATGCAACTACCGCGGATGTTTGTGGAAATTCGAGGTATCAGTATATAACAAT
Organism: Chitinophagaceae bacterium; assembly: GCA_035488975.1. Classification (GTDB taxonomy): domain Bacteria; phylum Bacteroidota; class Bacteroidia; order Chitinophagales; family Chitinophagaceae; genus DATHKS01. Next base: position 4,706 of record DATHKS010000641.1, read on the forward strand.
TAATTTTTAAGAATCTTGCCAATTCGATCGGGAACCTGGGTTTTTGCAGGATGTACTGAGCAACAGCCTATCTGAAAACATGGACTCACCACTAAAAATACTACTGCTAGAAGACAGTCATGCCGATGCAGAGATCATACAGCGATTGTTACAAAAGGATCTCGCGAGCTGCGAATTTAATCTGGCGATGAATAAAGGAAGTTTTCTACAGGGCCTTGAGGCCTTTGTCCCCGATCTCATTCTTTCCGATAATTCTCTCCCGGGGTTCGATGCCTACGAGGCGTTGAAAACAGCACGTCAAAAATTTCCGGATATTCCTTTCATCATGGTTACTGGTATGGTGTCGGAAGAATTCGCCGCCAATATTATCAAGTCCGGGGCAGACGATTATATCTTAAAGGACCGGATGGTCAGGCTGCCGGAGGCCATCGAGACTGTTTTGATAAAGAAGCAGGCCGAACGGGATAAGAAGGATGTACTCGATAGATTAATATCAAGCGAAGAGAGATACCGTACCGTAATCGAGAGGATCTCCGATGGCTTCATTGCCCTCGACCTGGAATGGAATATTACCTATATAAACGCCATTGCCGAAGATATGTTTCGCCAGGGGTCGGGCGCGCTGACGGGAAAGAACTTGTGGCAGGAGTTTCCCCTGGCAGTGAACAAAGCATTTTACAATGCCTACTACGAGGCGCTGAAAGCGCAGAGACATATTCGCCTGGAGGACTATTCCGCCGACTTAAACAGGTGGCTGGAGATCGATATCTACCCATCGCAGTCGGGTGTCACTATCTATTTCCGGGACATTAGCGAACAACGCCTGGCGGAAATAGAGACAAAGAAGGAGGAAGAGAACAACAGGGTTCTTATCGAAAGAATGTCTGCCATACTCAATACACTTCCTGCCAATATTGCTTTACTGGATGATAAGGGTCTTATCGTGGAGGTCAATGAGTGCTGGAAGGAATTTGCAGAAGAAAATGGATTTATCCGCAAAGACTATGGTGTTGGGATGGGCTATATGGAAATTTCAAAGGAGGTTTTTGGATATGATAAGAAGGACGAAGATATTGTGGCTACGGGCGTAAAGGAAGTACTTAAAAGAAAAGTAAAAGAATTTGAATACGAATATTCCTGCCGCTCCCTTACGAAGGTGAAAAGGTTTCGCATGGTGATTACTCCACTGAAACAGGAGCATTCCGGTGCGGTAGCCATGCATATTGACATCTCGGAACTCCGAAGGCTGGAAAAGGAGAAGATTCAAGGCAAGATAGCGGAACAGGTAAGACTGGCGGAGGCGATACTCTCGGCACAAGAAGAGGAACGGAATTTCATTGCACAGGAACTACATGATAATGTCAACCAGATCCTGGTAGGAACGAAATTGATACTCTCCTCCTCGAAAAGCCGGCCGGATGATATCGAATCGGTCGTTCAATCGTCTATCGATAATATCCAGCTTGCTATCGATGAGAATAGGAAGATCGCGCATGAATTGGGCAGCCCCGATTTCGAGACAAAGGTTCTTACCGAACAGATATTAGCCCTTACGGAAAACATGCTCGGAGCATCCGGGATAAAAGTGAGAATTAACACGAGCGGCTTCGAGGAAGAATTGATCGACAACGAGCATCGGCTTGCCATCTACAGGATCACACAGGAACACTGTACCAATATTGTGAAGTATGCAAAGGCAACGCAGGTTGATATTACCCTTACAACAAATACAGAGGTTTTCAACATGCTCATCTCCGACAACGGCATCGGCATGGAAGCAGGCAAGAACGCAACGGGAATAGGGCTGAAGAATATTAAAGGGCGCCTCAGTGTTCTGCACGGCGTGGCGACTATTGAGACGGAGCCCGGGAAAGGGTTTACGCTTGGGATTGAAATCCCACTGCGGTAGTTGGAATTAGTCTTTACGAGAAGATTTTCTAAATAAAAGGAATTGGTAATTGGGATTGTAACTGGGAATTAGTGATTGGGAATATGGAATTAGGCCTTATGAGAAGATTGTTTCTGTTTAGGCCCAGTCCTGGAAGGGATTAGTAATAGGGAATCAGTAACGTTCCGTTTAGAATAACCAAAGTTCTTTGAAAATCTTGATTGGCTTGTATTTGAAGGGGTTTTAGGTCGGTGACGATTTGAATCGTTTTTGCCTGAATTTGGCTTGTTTTGGCGATGAATCAAGGAAAGTA
>DATHKS010000642.1:0-3777 GCA_035488975.1 Chitinophagaceae bacterium
CTAATATCATGAATGGAATAACCATTGGCGAATTCACACTCGTTGGATTGGGAAGCAACGTGATAAGAAGGGTGCAACCCCATTCGAAAATAGCCGGAAACCCGGCAAAGCAAATCAACAAGCAATGACCACCAGCCAAACCGATATTACCATCATTGTCCCCTTCCTTAATGAAGAGGACAATATCGAACGCCTTGGAAGCGAACTGCTAAAATTCACGGAGGCGAGACCCGACCTGGTTTTCGAGATCATATTGATCAACGATGGATCTACCGACTCTTCCGTGAATACCATCCGGGCGACGAAATTTCCCCTGCAGACGAAACTCATCAGTTTCTCCCAGAATTTCGGATCCCATGCGGCGCTCCGCGCGGGCATCATGCATTCGAAGGGTGGCTTTATTACTTTTCTCTATGCAGACCTTCAAGATCCCATCGAGAATATCACGACGATGTATGCAAAGGAGATTGAAGGGAATGATATCGTGTGGGCAAACAGATCGGGCACCCAGAATTCCTTCTTCGAGCGGCAGTTCTCCAAGTTCTATTCGCGGCTGATGAAGAAATATGTGAACAAGCGTTATCCCGCCAAGGGATTCGACGTGGTGCTTTTCAACCGCAAGGTGGCCGATGCGGTGAATAAGAATGTGGAAGGCAATTCGAGCGTATTCCTGCAGATACTCAACCTGGGTTTCAAACAGGACTTCGTGGAATACCAAAAGGCAGCGCGCAAGGCAGGTAAGTCGAAGTGGACGGTCTCCAAGAAGATCAAACTTCTCATCGACTCCTTCGTGGCATTCTCGTTTGCGCCTATCCGTCTAGTATCATTCATAGGGATACTCTTCTTCATTGCAGGGGTGATCTGGACGGGTTATATCGTTTTCCGCAAACTGGTGTTCGATGACCTTGCGAGCGGGTGGCCGGCGCTGATCTCCATTCTTACGATCGGATTCGGGATCACCAATATTTCACTCGGTATCATTGCGGAATACCTGTGGCGGACACTCGATGCGAGCCGGAAGAGGCCCGTATTCATTATTGATGAGATCATTGAACTTGACAGACCGTGATAAAAGCCATTACATTTTGCTTCCTGTACGCTCTCCTGAATGTTTCGGGGGCGGCGCTTATTAAATGGAAACTGAAGGGCAGGATTTTGAGTACTTTTAATGACTGGCTGCAATTTTTACTAAACCCACAGGTGATCGGTGCATTTGCATTGATCTTCGTTTCGGCCCTGGTACTGTTCAAGGCCTTATCTGCCGGCAATTTTACATTCATCATTCCCGTTTCAGCAGGGATCAATTTCGTGCTGACCATCATTGCGGGATATTATATTTTCAGGGACCAGTTGAATACTGCTTCCTTCGTAGGATTCGGATTGATTATTTCAGGAATTATTTTATTAAGTATAAACAACGCACAGCATGCACAGTAAGGTAAAAGACAGTGTTATCCTGGTTACCGGCGGCGCCGGTTTCATCGGATCATACGTCATCGAGGAATTGATACAGCTACATCCAAGGAAGATCGTGATACTCGACAACTTCATCAGGGGTACTATGGAGAATATGAAGTCGTTTTATGAGAACCCTATTATCGAGATGCATATCGGCGATATCAGGGATACGGCGAAGCTGGAAGAATGCATAACCGGCTGCGACTATATCTTTCATATGGCCGCCCTCCGTATCAATGCCTGTGCTGCCAACCCGCAGGATGGGTTCGATGTGATGCTCAAGTCGACCTTCGACCTGGCCACGCTGGCGGTGAAGCACAAGGTGAAGAAGGTTATTTACAGCTCGAGCGCATCGGTGTACGGTCTTGCACAGCATTTCCCTACGCCTGAAACGGACAATCCCTACAACAACCAGACCTTCTACGGCGCTGCGAAGATGTGGGGCGAGCAATTATTCAGGAGTTTCAAGTTCATGTACGGGCTGGATTATGTGGCCCTGCGCTACTTCAATGCATATGGTCCACGCATGGATACTGATGGAAAATATACCGAGGTCATGATCAAATGGCTCGATTGCATTCGTGATGGAAAGAACCCGCTGATCTATGGTGACGGTTCCACTTCAATGGACTTCGTCTATGTAAAGGATATCGCGAAGTCGAATGTTGAGGCGCTCGAGTCCGATGTAACGGACGAGGCCTTCAATATCGGCAACCAGGAGGAGACGAGCCTTAAGGAATTGCTGGAGGTATTGCTGAAGGTGAATGAATCCAAACTCCGCCCGGAATTCAGGGAGGAGAATTCCATCAACCCGGTCAGCCGCCGGCTCGCCGATATCGGGAAGGCGAAGAAACTGCTGGGCTTCGTGCCAACCGTTTCATTGGAACAAGGCATGAAAGAACTGACACAATGGTATTTTGAAAAAATAAAAATGGAGACAGTCTGATGATACCCATAGCAAAACCTTACCTGACGGTGGATGAGGCGCAGGCCGCCTACGACACCATTCTTACCGGCTGGATCACGCAGGGGCCGAGAGTAGCGGAATTCGAGGAGAAATTTGCCGCCTATACCGGCGCGAAGTATGCCGTAGCCGTCTCTAATTGTACGACGGCCCTTCACCTGTCCATGATCGTGGCAGGAATTGGCGCCGGTGATGAAGTGATCTGCCCCTCCATGAGCTATGTGGCAACGGCCAACTCGATAAAATATGTGGGCGCCATCCCCGTTTTCGCCGAGATCGATCCAACTACTTACAATCTCGCTGTGGCCGATACCGCGAGGAAGATCACGCCGAAGACAAAGGCTATACTGCTCGTTCACCAGATCGGTATGCCGGCGGATATCGATGCATTTGCCGACCTGGCGAAGAAACATGGTCTCAAACTCATCGAGGATGCGGCTTGCGCCATCGGTTCAGCTTATAAAGGAAAGAAGATAGGCAGTCATTCTGAGCTGGTATGCTTTTCTTTCCATCCCAGGAAAGTAATCTCTACCGGTGATGGCGGTATGATCACAACTAACAACGAGGCGTACTATAGCCGGATGAAGCTGCTTCGCCAGCATGGCATGTCGATCAATGACCGCGTGCGGCATGAATCGGCGAAGGTGATATTCGAGGATCACGTGGAGGTAGGATACAATTATCGCATGACGGATATCCAGGCGGCAGTAGGGATCAAGCAACTGGAGAAACTGGATTGGATCGTGGCCGAACGCCGTAAGATAAGTTTGAGGTATAACGAGGCGTTCAGCGATATCGAACATTTACACCTGCCCAAAGAGAAGGAAGGATATTTCAGTAATTATCAATCGTACAGCGTGTACCTGAAGGACGATAGTCCCATCAACCGGAATGAGCTGATGCAGAAGATGCTCGATGCAGGGATATCGACGCGTCGCGGGATCATGACAACTCATAGGGAAACGGCCTATAAGACAGACTATGCGGGACTCTCATTGCCTGTATCTGAAAAGGCGTCCGACAACAGCATCATCCTGCCGCTGTACATACCAATGAAGGATGAGGACATTGAAAAAGTGATCGAGCATTTCCGCGCTTATGTGGGCGTGCCGGTTATTTCCTGAAATGATATCGATAAATGAAAGATACGCCGGTGCTGTAATGGTACCGGCGTTTTTTATGAACCACGAAGACAAAGAACAATTTGTCAATTTGACAATTTGATAATGTGCCAATTGTGGCGTGTTAGTCGAAGTTGCATTACTTATAGACCTTGTGATCCTTGTGTTGTATTCTCATTGTGTCCATTGCGGTTTGCTTTATTTACTTGGCCCGGAGAGCCAACATGTTTGTAG
>DATHKS010000643.1:0-3029 GCA_035488975.1 Chitinophagaceae bacterium
GGAATGGAAACGGATATCCTTATCCGACCCGGTGATTTCAATACAGCCCTTCACGGAGATACCGTGATGGTAAGGGCGAAGAGCGGCAATGGACGCCGTGTGCAGGGAGAGGTAGTTGACGTGCTGGACCGGAAAAGAAAAGAGTTCATCGGTCATCTCCAGATCAACGAGACCTTTGCCTTTTTCATAGCCGAAGGGGATAAGCCGATGCCGGATCTCTTCATTCCTCTTTCCGCCATCAATGGCGCAAAGGATAAGGACAGGGTAGTGGCCAGGCTGGTGAAATGGGAAAAAGGAGACAAGCGCCCCGTTGGGGAGATCGTCAGTGTACTCGATGCGGAAAATAGTAATGATGCCGCCATGAAGGAATTACTCCTCGATGCAGGCTTCCCACTGGAGTTTCCGGAGGACGCACTCGAAGTAGCCGCGCGCATCCCGGATGCTATTGGCGACGACGAGATAAAGAAGCGCCGCGATGTTAGGGATATACTCACCTTCACCATCGATCCCGTAGATGCGAAGGACTTCGATGATGCCTTATCTTTCCGCGAACTCAAGAGCGGCCTCTACGAAATTGGGATACACATCGCAGATGTGAGTCATTATGTACTGCCCGATAACGCGCTCGATAAATCGGCATACGAGAGGGCTACATCCGTGTACCTGCCGGACCGCGTGAATCCCATGCTGCCGGAACATATCTCCAACTTCCTGTGTTCGCTTCGCCCGGATGAGGACAAACTCACCTTCTCGGCCATCTTTCATGTCAATGCTAAGGTGGAAGTGAAGGATGTCTGGTTCGGCCGCACCGTTATTCATTCCGACAGGCGCTTCACTTACGAGGAGGCGCAGGATATCATCGACAACAAAGTAGGCGATCATGCGGATGTCATTCTTCTATTGAACGACCTCGCACAGAAGATGCGCAAGAGAAGGTTCAATAAGGGTGCGATCAATTTCTCTTCCACAGAGGTACGCTTCAAGCTGGATGAGAAGGGCAACCCCATTGGCATCATGATCAAGGAAAGCAAGGAATCCCACCAGCTGATAGAAGAATTCATGCTACTCGCCAACCGGTACGTAGCAGAACACGTATCGAAGCTGCGGGTGAAAGGCAAGCCGCTGCCATTCCCATACCGTGTGCACGATGAGCCCGACAGGGAAAAACTTCTTCCGTTCATTGCATTTGCCAATAAATTTGGTCATAAGTTCGATGCCTCCTCACCGGAAGCCATTGCGAGTTCCTTTAACCAGTTGTTGAAGGATGTGCATGGAAAGCCGGAGCAGCATGTTCTCGAACAATTGGGTATCCGCACTATGGCCAAGGCGAAATATACCATGGAGAACGCCGGTCACTATGGCCTGGGCTTCGAACACTATTGTCATTTTACATCGCCCATCAGGCGATATCCCGATGTGATGACGCACCGGATACTGCAGGAAGTGCTCGATAACAAACCATCTCCCGATAAGAAGATGGAGGAAAAATGCAAGCATTGCAGCGATAAGGAACGCGCCGCCATGGAAGCGGAGAGGGCCGGCAATAAATACAAGCAAGTGCAGTATATGCAGAAATTCGTTGGTGAGGACTTCGATGGCGTTATTAGTGGCGTCGCGAGTTTCGGCTTCTGGGTAGAAACGGTAGAACACAAATGCGAAGGTCTTGTCAGCGTCAACAGCCTCCTCGAATACGACGAGTTCCGCCACCAGGAAAGCGACTATGCGCTGGTAGGGATGAGGAGCGGCCGTAAATTCAGGATGGGAGACAAGGTGCGCATAAAGGTAGTAGCGGCCAACCTTGGAAAGAGGCAGCTCGACTACCAGTGGGTGATGGATGAGAATGATATCATGCCTTCCGGCGGAAAAACGAAATTTAAAAAGAAGCGCTAATCCATTCATCGTACAGCATGCATTCATTTGAAGAATTATCGGAACAGTTTGCACGTTACTTCGATCAGCGTCATTTTCCCAATGAGCCCTCCTCGCTGTACGAGCCGAATGAATATTTTCTTCGTCTCGGCGGCAAGCGTATAAGGCCGGTGCTCTGCGCTATGGGAAACGAACTCTTCGACGATATCCGTCCCGACGCGTGGGAAGTGGCCACCGCCATAGAACTCTTTCACAATTTTACCCTGATCCACGATGATATCATGGACAAGGCTCCGCTGCGCCGCGGAATGGAAACGGTGCATAAGAAATTCGGCAGCAGCACGGCCATCCTCGCGGGTGATGTGATGTTGGTGGTAGCGTATGAACATCTCAACAAGATCGACCTGGGATTCCTTCACCCGATACTGGCTCTCTTCAACCAAACGGGGAAGGAGGTCTGTGAAGGCCAGCAACTCGATATGGATTTTGAAAATAAGGATACGGTCAGCCTGGATGAGTACCTCCGCATGATAGAGTTGAAGACATCCGTTCTGTTGGCGGCCAGCCTGAAGATGGGCGCCGTACTCGGTGGGGCCGGAGAAAGGAACCAGGGACTCATATATGAATTCGGAAAAAAACTCGGCCTCGCCTTCCAGGTACAGGACGATTACCTGGATGCATTCGGTGATCCCGCCAAGTTCGGAAAGCAGGTTGGCGGTGATATCATGTCCAACAAGAAGACCTTCCTGCTCATTCACGCAATGGAGACCGCCTCAACTGCCCGGCAAAAAGAATTGAAGGACTTACTAAAATCGGATAAGGATGATAAGGTAAACCGCATCGTCCAGTTATTTCATGACTGCAAGGTGGATGAGTGGGCGTTGCAATTGAAGAATAAGTTCCTCGACGAATCGTTCGCACACCTGGAGGACATCGCTGTCCTGTCGAAACGTAAACAACCTTTGATGGAGCTCGCACACTTCCTTGTGCAACGGGAAAACTGATTTTTTTTCGCTGGCGATATTTCCCTATTTTAATGCGTCAAAACATAACTGCAGATGTCAAATTCCCTTTTCAGGAAGAAATCGATTTCCACTATCCTTCGCGATGCAGAGTTGGGACTGAATGATGGTCATGGGGGAGGGCTGAAGAAAGTCCTG
>DATHKS010000644.1:0-3621 GCA_035488975.1 Chitinophagaceae bacterium
TTTCGAAGAAATATTTTTCGTCTACCTTATGGACCTTGAACATGCCTTCATCCGTCTTGGCCTTATCTGTGATCACATCTTTGTATGCCTTCGGACCCTGGTTGGCTGCTGCGCCGGGGAAGCCGCCGGGCCGTCTCGTAGAATCCGTCCGCGGTGGAGTTGGCTGCTGCGCCATGACCGTGGCGGAGACAGTCGCGGCTACAGCGATTAAAAAAAACCTGTTCAAATGTTGACTCATATGTGTGTTTGTTTTGAATAAAAGTTGTCCAATATACGCAATGAAGTGATTAGACTCCCTTTCTCTGAGGATTTTGTATTAGCGGCAAGAAAAAACGTCAATCGTGAGTCGTCAATCGTGAATAGCCTCCGATCCTAGTAACCCTCCTGCAGGCCTCGCCGGCCGATGGAAAGGATTCTTCGATGATTACCGATTAGCTCCTTAGTGCTGCCTTCGAGACCTATGGGAAGGATACTAGGATCGGAGGCTATTCACGATTGACGACTCACGATTCACGGTCGTGTCAGACTGTTTCTATTGACGATTCACGAATGACGTTATTTCGTTAAATTTGCACTCCATAAAACTTTGAATGATCAATATTACTTTTCCCGATGGTGCTGTACGGCAGTATGAAACAGGAATCACTGCCCTGGAAATTGCAAAATCAATATCGGAAGGCCTGGCAAGGAAGGTGCTCGCAGCAAGAGTGAATGGACAGGTGTGGGACGCCACAAGACCCCTCAATGCCGATGCCTCCCTCCAGTTGCTGACCTGGAATGACCTGGACGGAAAGAAAACGTTCTGGCATTCCTCTGCCCACCTGATGGCCGAGGCTGTAGAGACTGCATTTCCCGGGGTGAAATTCTGGGTAGGCCCAGCCACCGAGAACCCACAAGGCTTCTACTATGATATGGACCTCGGCGATCGCAAGATGACCGAAGAGGACCTCGCCATGCTTGAGAAGAAGATGAATGAACTCGCCAAACAGAACAATCCCTACATAAGGAAAGAGATATCGAAGCCGGAGGCCATCCAGTATTTTTCCAGGAAAGACGACGAATACAAGCTCGACCTGATCGGTGGCCTCAATGACGGCGAGATCACTTTCTATTCACAGGGAAATTTTACCGATCTCTGCCGCGGACCGCATATCCCATCCACCGGCCTCATCAAGGCGGTGAAGCTGACCAATATCGCGGGCGCTTATTGGAAAGGGAATGAGAAGAACAAGCAACTGACGCGCGTGTATGGCGTCACCTTCCCTTCGCAAAAGGAATTGGATGAACACATGCTCCTGCTCGAAGAGGCGAAGAAGAGGGATCACCGCAAATTGGGAAAGGAACTCAGCATCTATACCATGGACGATGATGTAGGCCAGGGCCTCATCCTGTGGATGCCGAATGGTACCATTATCATAGAAGAACTGGAGAAACTGGCGAAAGAAACAGAATCGGACGCCGGTTACAAACGGGTGGTAACACCGCATATCGCCAAGGAAAGCATGTACCTCACCAGCGGACACCTGCCATACTATGCCGACAGCATGTATCCGCCGATGGAACTCGACGGTGAGAAATATTACCTCAAGTCGATGAACTGCCCGCATCATCACAAGATCTTTGCGGCAGAGCCGAAGAGCTACCGCGATCTTCCCTACCGCATTGCCGAGTACGGAACCGTGTACCGGTATGAACAGAGCGGGGAGCTTTTCGGGCTGATGCGCGTTCGTTGCCTTCACATGAATGATGCGCACATCTACTGTACGAAGGAGCAATTCAATGATGAGTTCAGGGCGGTGAATGAAATGTATCTTAAGTATTTCAAAATATTCGGCATCGAGAAATACATCATGCGTCTTTCCCTGCATTCACCTGAAAAACTGGGGATAAAATACGTGAATCACCCGGAATTGTGGAAGGAAACCGAGACCATGGTACGTAATGTCCTGACCGAATCCGGTATTCCATTCGTGGAAGTACAGGACGAGGCGGCGTTTTATGGCCCGAAGATCGACGTGCAGATATATAGCGCCATCGGCCGGGAATTCACCCTCGCTACCAACCAGGTTGATTTTTCCCAGGGCCGCAGCTTCAAACTGGAATATACCGGCCAGGACAACAAGCCCGAGACGCCCCTTATCATCCACCGGGCTCCCCTGGGTACCCATGAGCGTTTTATCGGCTTTTTACTCGAGCAATACGCCGGGAAATTTCCGTTATGGCTGGCCCCGGTGCAGGTAAAGGTGCTACCGATCAGCGATAAGTTCCTCGGCTACGCTAAAACTGTTTCAGAAAAGCTGAAAAAAGCTGATATTCGTGCAGAGGTGGATGACCGGAACGAAAAGATCGGAAAGAAGATCCGCGATACGGAAATGCTCAAGGTGCCTTATATGCTGGTGATCGGAGAGAAGGAAATGAATGAAGGCAAGGTATCGGTGCGGCGGCAGGGCAAGGGCGATATCGGGGTAAAATCGATCGACGACTTCATCAGTGATGCGGTCGTGGAGATAAAGGAAAGAAGATCGGATTTCGGAAAAAATGAAGCGTAACGCAAAATTTTCAATTAACAAATAACCAGTCTTCGCAATATCAGGCATTCCGTTTGCGAAGCATAAAACAAAATTCTAAACTAAAAAAAGTAAATGGCAGTACCACAAAAACCCGGAGGCGGGTTCAACAGACCACCCGGCGGAGGTTTCAGACCTGGCGGCGGCGGTGGTGGATTTAACAAAGGCGGTTACAGAGGACGATTCGTCCCCCGCAAAGAAGCAGAACACAGGATCAATCAATTCATCAGGGTACCACAGGTTCGACTGGTTGGCGACAACGTTGAGGTAGGCATCTACTCCCTGCAGGACGCACTGAAGATGGCGCAGGAACAGCAGCTGGACCTCGTTGAGATTTCCCCACAGGTAGATCCTCCTGTTTGTAAGATCATCGACTATAATAAATTCCTCTACGATAAGAAGAAGAAAGAAAAGGAGATGAAGGCCAAGAGCAAGGTCTCCGAAGTGAAGGAGATCCGTTTCACTCCGAATACGGATGACCATGACTTCGACTTCAAGGCGAAACACGCAGAAGGCTTCCTGAAGGACGGCAACAAAGTAAAGGCCTATGTGCAATTCAAGGGACGGGCGATCCAGTTCCAGGACCGCGGACAGCTCATCATCCTGAAATTCGCCGAGCGCCTCGCTGAGGTCGGCATTCTTGAAAGCATGCCGAAGATGGAAGGAAGAAGGATGCTCGCGATGTTTGCACCGAAGGGAAAGAAGAAATCCTAATAACGCATTATCATTATCAAGGCCCGGGAAAACCCGGGCCTTTTTTTTGCAGACGGTTTCCAATCGTGAACCCTCCTACGCTGAGGCTCAGGCGGGCGCGGTCGTCAATCGTGAATCGTCAATCGTGAATAGCCTCCGATCCTGGTACTCCTCCCATGTGTCTCGAAGGCAGCACTAAAGGACTAATTGGTAATCATCGAAGAGTCTTTCCATTGACCGGCGAGGCCTGCAGGAGAGATTCTGGACACGGAGGCTATTCACGATTGACGATTCACGATTGACGACTGCGCTCGCCTGAGCCTCAGCGTAGGAGGGTTCACGATTGGAAACCGTCTGCAAA
>DATHKS010000645.1:0-2506 GCA_035488975.1 Chitinophagaceae bacterium
AGAGAAACCCTGCACCGACGCGGAACTGACAATCGCGAAGACGGATGGCTGCAGCATCATCTGGCTGGCCGCTCCAAAGAAGGTGATCGGTGAGAAAGGAAAGGTAACAGCGCTCGAGTGCAGCGTGATGCAACTTGGGCAGGCGGATAAAAGCGGGCGCCGCTCTCCCATCGACACGGGTGAAACATTTACACTCGAGGTGGACATGATCATCAAGGCGGCGGGGCAGGCACCGTTCACCGGGCTGGTCACGGGAAATCATATCGGGAATGCAAGTGGCAAGATCATCATCGACGAAAAGAGCTCGACGAATATTAAAGGCCTCTTTGCGGGAGGTGATTGTGTGAATGGAGGGAAGGAAGTGGTGGATGCGGTGCAGGCGGGGAAGAATGGCGCTGTATCTATCCTGCGATATTTAGAGAATAATTAGCCAATTAGCAAATATGCCAATGTGCCAATGATCCTCATTCGTAAAGTCATCACGGATCGTAGCACGCCTAATTGGCACATTTACAAATTTGCACATTGGCTAATTACCAATTTGACAAATTGCCAAATTATTAAACTATCAAATTAATGGCCAGTCTTCGCTCCTCCTTCCTCGGCATCTCCTCTCCCAATCCATTCTGGCTTGCGAGTGCGCCGCCGACAGACAAGAAATACAATGTGCTCCGCGCATTCGAGGCGGGATGGGGCGGCGTGGTATGGAAGACGCTGGGCTCCCAGGTAAAGAATGTCTCATCGCGCTATTCGGCCGTGGATTTTAACGGAGGCCGCGTGATGGGCTTCAATAATATTGAGTTGATCTCCGATCGTCCGCTCGAGATAAACCTCCGTGAGATAGCCGAATGCGTTCGCCTCTTTCCTGATCGTGCCATGATCGTTTCACTGATGGCCGACAACGATCGAAACAGCTGGCATGAGCTGATCAAAAAAGTGGAAGACACCGGCGCACACGGATTCGAACTCAACTTCGGTTGTCCCCACGGCATGACGGAGCGCGGCATGGGCGCCGCCGTTGGGCAGGATCCCGAAATTGCGAAGATGGTGGTAGAATGGGTGATGGAGGCGGCTACGATACCCGTGATCACGAAACTCACACCCAATGTTCATTCCGTGGTGCCGACAGCCAAGGCCTGTGTCGAAGCAGGGAGCCATGCGCTCTCGCTCATCAATACCATACAATCGGTTACCGGGATCGATCTGGATACGCTGGTTCCTAATCCGAATGTCGCGGGGCGATCCGTCTTCGGCGGGTATTGCGGTCCGGCCGTCAAGCCCATCGCGCTGAAGATGCTGACCACCATTGCACAGCACCCGGTCACGTCGAAGGTGCCGGTCTCGGGCATCGGCGGCATCAGTACCTGGAAGGATGCCACGGAATTCATGCTGCTCGGCGCATCGAATGTGCAGGTGTGTACCGCAGCCATGAAGCATGGCTTCCGGATAATAGAAGACCTCTGTGAGGGGCTGAGCAACTGGATGGACGAGAAAGGATTTGCAACCACCACGGATTTCATTGGACGATCGGTGGCGAAGATGACACATTGGGAGGACCTGGACATCAACTATCATGTGATTGCGAAGATCAACCAGGACAAGTGTATCCATTGTGGTCTCTGTTACATCGCCTGCGAGGATACATCGCATCAGTCCATCAGGCTCGAATATGGCAAACCCTACAATACCTATACGATCAAGGAAGAGGAATGTGTGGGCTGTAATCTTTGCGCACTGGTGTGCCCTGTGGATCAGTGCATAACCATGGAGGAACACCGCAAAGGGGAGGAATACCTGAACTGGAAGGAGTTTTTACGAAGAGGACTTCCGCTGAATGATCATTAATACACTGGCAGATAACGCTTTTCTCTTGTTTTATTTTTTATATTTGCAATTTCACTTTCCGAAATCTTATTCGCCAATACACTATGAAGAAGTTCCTAAAAATAACCGGCATTGTCCTGCTCGTCCTGATCGCGTTAGCTTTCCTGATCCCGATCATTTTCAAGAAACAGATCACGGAGCTCGTGAAGAAAGAGATCAACAAGAACCTCACGGCGAAGGTCGACTTCCAGGATGTCAGCCTCTCGCTCTTCCGTCATTTTCCGAAGGTCTCCATCGGTATCAACGATCTTTCCGTTGTCGGAACCGGCGAGTTTGCAAAGGATACGCTCCTCTCTGCCAACAACCTCGATGCGTCGGTGAACATCATCAGTGTGATCAGGGGTAAGGACATCAATGTGTCGGGTGTATTTCTGGATCAGCCGCGGATACATGCGCTGGTAACAAAAGACGGAAAATCCAACTGGGATATTGCGAAGCCCGATACGAGCACTGCGACGGGAACAGACACATCCGAATCGGCCTTCAAGATGACACTGCAGAAATACGAGATCAAGGACGGCTATATCTATTATAACGATGAAAGTGGCGATATGAGCGCTGAGATATCCGGTCTCAACCATGAGGGCAGCGGCGATTTTACCTCCGATATATTCACCCTTAC
>DATHKS010000646.1:0-3276 GCA_035488975.1 Chitinophagaceae bacterium
CAACAAGACAGACATACCGCATGAATACGTGGAGCTCGCGAAGCCCGTGCAGGCGAGATTCATCAAACTGGAGAACATTCACATGCCTACCGGTAAGTTTGCAATAAGCGGCTTGCGTGTATTTGGGAATGGGAATGGCGCAAAGCCAGGGGCGGTGAAGCAATTCCTTATCCTGCGGACGGAGAAGGATAAAAGAAGTGCATGGCTCAAATGGAGCCCGACAAAAACAGCGTACGGCTACAACATTTATTATGGTACGGCACCCGACAAGCTCTATACTTCCATCATAGTATATGATGCGAATGAATACTGGCTCAAGACGATGGACAAACAGAAGGAGTATTATTTTTCCATAGAAGCAATAAATGAGAACGGGGTATCTGAAAGAATGCCCGTAACAAAAGTCGATTAACATGAAACAACAATTAAAGATCATTCTTTTCTTAACTCTACTCGTTACAGGGGCATGCGCGCAGGAACAGAAGCCGCCTTTCTGGAACGAGGTACAATCATTCAAGAAGCAGGACTCGCTTTCATTCCCTGCTTCGGGCCAGATACTGCTCATAGGCAGTTCATCGTTCACGATGTGGACGGACGTTCAGACCTATTTCCCGGGCCATCCTATTCTCAACCGCGCCTTCGGCGGTTCGTCTTTGCCGGATGTCATCCGCTATGCAAAGGACATCGTGTTGCCTTATCATCCTAAACAGATCATCGTCTACTGTGGCGAGAACGATCTTGCCGGGGATAGTACGGTGAACGGTGAGAAAGTATATGAGCGGTTCAAGGAACTATTTGAGCTGGTACGCAGCTACTACCCGGGCATCCCGGTGGCATACGTTTCTATGAAGCCAAGCCCTAGTCGCCGCAAGCTTCTTCCAAAAATGGAACAGGGAAACCGGTTGATCAAGCATTTCATGGCCCAACAGGTACAGACATCATACATTGACGTATATAGCAGGATGCTGAATCCTGATCACTCGTTGATAGGAGATATTTACCGGGAGGATAGCCTTCACATGAATAAAAAAGGATACGTCATCTGGCAAAAAATAATTGAACCGTATTTAGTAAAATAAAAAACGATAGGATATGAAATTGTTACAAAGATGGATGATAGTCTCTCTCGTGGTGCTCATGCAACCGGCGATGGCACAGTTGAAGCCTGCGCAGGAAGCTAAAATGAAGGTCTTCGTGGATGCATTGATGAAGAAGATGACGCTGGAGGAGAAGATCGGGCAATTGAACCTGCCCGGCGCCGGAGATATCACTACCGGCCAGGCAAGCAGTTCGGATATTGCCGGAAAAATAAAGGAAGGCAAGGTCGGGGGACTCTTCAATATTAAATCGGTGGAGAAGATCCGCGACGTACAGAAGGTTGCCGTCGAGAACAGCCGACTTAAGATCCCATTGATATTCGGTATGGATGTCATCCATGGTTACCAGACGGTTTTTCCTATTCCACTTGGTCTCTCCTGCACCTGGGATATGCAGGCGGTGGAGAAAAGTGCACGTATTGCAGCTACGGAGGCAAGTGCCGATGGCATCTGCTGGACCTTTAGCCCAATGGTGGATATTGCGCGCGATCCCCGTTGGGGCAGGATCGCCGAAGGCAGCGGTGAGGATGCATACCTCGGCTCGCAGATCGCAAGGGCTATGGTGAAAGGATACCAGGGCGATGATCTTTCGAAGAACAACACCATCATGGCCTGCGTTAAGCACTTCGCCTTGTATGGCGCAGCGGAGGCCGGCCGTGATTACAATACGACCGATATGAGCCATGTGAGAATGTACAATGAATACCTACCTCCCTATAAAGCCGCAGTGGATGCCGGCGCAGGAAGCGTGATGGCCTCCTTTAACGAGATCGATGGCATTCCCGCTACAGCAAACAAATGGCTGTTGACGGATGTGCTCAGGAAGCAATGGGGCTTCAAGGGATTGGTGGTCACCGACTATACCGGTATCAATGAAATGATAGACCATGGCATGGGAAATCTTCAAACCGTGTCGGGGCTTGCGCTGAAGGCCGGTGTGGACATGGACATGGTAGGCGAGGGATTTCTTACCACCATAACCAAATCATTGAAGGAAGGAAAGGTTACCCAACAGGATATCGACCGGGCCTGCAGGCTGGTCCTTGAGGCGAAATATAAACTCGGCCTCTTCGATGATCCATACCGCTATTGCGACGTGAAGAGGGCGCAGACGGAGATCTACACCGATAGCAACCGCCAATCGGCGCGCGAGATCGCCGCCTCGAGTTTTGTATTGTTGAAGAATGAAAAGAACATACTTCCGTTGAAGAAGAGCGGAACGATCGCATTGATAGGGCCATTGGCCGATAACCGCGAGAATATGCCGGGTACCTGGAGTGTCGCGGCCGACTTTGCAAAGGCGGTCTCCTTGCTGGATGGGATCAAACAGGTGGCGGGAGACAAGGTGAAGATATTACAGGCGCGCGGCTCCAACCTCGATGCGGATAGCATATTCGAAGAGAATGCAGGCATGTTTGGAAAATCATTGCATAGGGATAGCCGTCCCGCGAGCGAGATATTGCAGGAAGCATTGAATATCGCCAATCAGTCCGACGTGATCGTTGCGGCATTGGGCGAGTCGGCGGAAATGACAGGCGAAAGCAGCAGCCGCTCCAATATAGAGATACCGGAGATCCAGAAGGAACTCCTGAGGGCATTGGTGAAAACGGGCAAACCCCTGGTGCTTGTATTATTTACGGGTCGTCCGCTGGCGTTGAAATGGGAGAATGAAAATGTTCCTTCCATTCTCAATGTTTGGTTCGGCGGCTCCGAAGCCGGTAGCGCCATCGCCGATGTACTGTTTGGTGATGTGAACCCATCCGGAAAATTATCGACCACCTTCCCGCAGAACGTTGGGCAGGTGCCTATCTTCTATAATCATAAGAATACCGGGCGGCCATTGAAGGAAGGAAAATGGTTCTCGAAATTCCGTTCCAATTATCTCGATGTGAGCAATGATCCCGTTTATCCGTTCGGATATGGATTGAGCTATACAAAGTTTACCTACGGTGAAATGAAATTAAGCAGCACATCGCTGAAGGGTAACCAGGCCCTGACCGCAAGCGTGACCCTGACGAATTCAGGGAGTGTGGCGGGAAAGGAAGTGGTGCAGCTTTATATCAGGGACCTGGTTGGCAGCAGCACCCGACCGGTAAAGGAATTGAAGGGCTTCCAGAAAATAGAGCTAAAGGCCGGGGAAACGAAGACCGTTACCTTTAACATCACGCCGGCGGATCTG
>DATHKS010000647.1:0-2160 GCA_035488975.1 Chitinophagaceae bacterium
AACTACTTATCGATAGCCCTGAATATATGGGATGAACAGTCTCAGAAAAGTATCCGATGTATTTAACTAATAACCATCCTCAAGTATGAAGATTTTTTGTGTAGGCCGGAACTATGCAGCGCATGCAAAAGAGTTAGGAAATTTAATTCCCGACGAGCCTGTAATTTTCATGAAGCCCAAGAGCGCGCTCCTGCAACCCCATACGCCTTTCTATTACCCAGAGTTCACCAATGAACTTCATTACGAAGCCGAGTTGGTCATACGCATCAGCAAGAATGGTAAGTATATCCAGGAAAAATTTGCCAATAAGTATTACGATGCTATAACTACGGGGATCGATTTTACAGCAAGGGATATTCAGAATGAACTAAAGGAAAAAGGATTGCCCTGGGAAAAGGCAAAGGCCTGGGACAACTCCGCCGTCATTGGTAAGTGGGTGCCGTTTGGAGACATCAAGAATAAGAAGGATATCAATTTCGGGCTCTATAAGAACAAGGAGTTGGTGCAACAGGGAAACTCCCTGAGCATGCTTCATAATTTCGATGGCATTGTTTCTTATATCTCAAACTATTTCTCGATAAACATCGGCGATGTCATCTTCACGGGCACTCCTGCCGGCGTGGGCGAGGCTGTTGTTGGAGATGAGCTGGAAGGCTTTCTCGAGGATAACAGCATGTTCAAGCTCGAAGTCAAATAAAAAACACGAAGACGCCAACCAGGTAATTGCTTTGCCATCCGATGACGGGTGGTTTTTTTATGGGAGTTCATGACCGGCACATAAATGAATGAAGCTTGCCTTCGGGAGGCACAGAATTCACGAACGTTAGTCTTACATTTGCTCACCAGATTGCAATACATGTCAGATATTAATCTATTACTGAAGGCGTACCGGTTGATGAGTCAGGCGAAGACGATGGCAGAGACCTATGAATCCAACCGGGCGGTTTGTAAATATGTCCATTCTACTTCACGTGGCCATGAGGCCATCCAGCTGGCCACTGCGTTCCAATTACAAGCTCACGATTATGTGAGTCCCTACTACCGGGATGAGAGTCTCCTGCTTGGTCTGGGATTTTCTCCTTTTGAGTTGATGCTGCAGCTGCTTGCCAGGGGTGATGATGCATTCACGGGTGGCCGCGAATATTATTCCCATCCGAATTTCAGAGGTCCCGGTAAGCCAACGATCATTCACCAGAGCAGCGCCACAGGCATGCAGGCGATCCCAACCACAGGTATTGCTCAGGGCATTCAGTACCTCGAAAAGACCGGGGTCATCCCCCCGGGCAAAGAAAAGCAGCCGGGTCAGGCGATCGTGATCTGTTCGCTTGGCGATGCCAGCATTACCGAAGGCGAGGTGAGTGAGGCCTTACAGGTAGCGGCATTAAAGCAACTTCCCATCATCTATCTCGTGCAGGACAATCATTGGGGCATCAGCGTAACGGCTGCGGAGGCCCGCGCGATGAATGCCTATGAATTCGCTGCAGGGTTCAAGGGACTCGGCAGGATACAGGTGGATGGGAGCGATTTCGAAGCTTCTTATGATACCATGAAATATGTGTGCGAATGGGTACGGAAGGAAAGAAGACCCTATCTCGTTCACGCGCAGGTACCGTTACTCGGTCACCACCCGAGCGGCGTGCGAAAGGAATTCTACCGCAGTGCGTCAAATTGGTCGAAGCATTCGCATTTCGATCCGCCCGTCAGGCTCAGGGAGAAATTATTGGAAAAGGGACAAACAGAGGAGGTATTGAATGCGATCGAGGCCGAGGCAAGGGAATTGGTAGCCGATCATTTCAGCAAGGCAGTCGATTCGCCTGAACCAGATCCACGCGGCGTGGAGTCGCATGTGTTTGCGCCAACTCCCGTCACTGAAGAAAAAGGAGAACGCAGCCCGGCAGGTGCGGAGAAGGTATTGATGGTTGACGCCGCATTGTTTGCCATACGGGAGCTGATGGAGGATCACCCCGAGGCATTGCTATATGGACAGGATGTGGGGAAAAGACTGGGAGGCGTATTCAGGGAGGCGGCTACGCTGGCCGATAAGTTTGGGGTGGACCGCGTCTTCAATACCGCCATCCAGGAAGCCTATATCGTCGGTTCTACAGTCGGCATGAATGCCGTCGGGTTGAAGCCGATAGTGGAAGTACAATTCGGCGATTA
>DATHKS010000648.1:0-9512 GCA_035488975.1 Chitinophagaceae bacterium
AAACATGCTGAAGGCCGCTGCTATCAATACCGTATCATGGATCTCCCTGTCGCTGGCACCGGATTTCTTTGCTTCGTCTATATCTTCCTGCAGAACTGATTTACCGGACACCTGCACTTTTTCGGCAATATTCAACAAGGCTTTTAATTTTTCAGTGAGCCTTGACGCATGCATATCATTCAGTACCTCATCCACCATCATATGGTCGTCATGATAAAGACACCGTGCAGCGGCGGCATGGCTATTCATGCAAAAGGAACATTGATTGCGGGAGGAGACGTATGCCGCTATCAATTCCCTTTCGGCTTCAGTAAGAGAAGACTCCCCGCGCAACAATACCTGTGCGAGTTCATACAATGGCTTCCCCGTTTCCGGGCGGAACAACACGAGGCTTCGTATTCCCGGTACACCTTCTTCTACTTTGATATGCGCCATGCCGATTTCGTTTAAACGTGATCAGACCTTACCACTTAAGACTACTTCCTGTACCGGCTGCGCAGCTTCGTCCTGGAAACGCTGCGCCTTATCCCTCGTGAAAAAAGTTACTATCAGGCCAATGATGAACACCGATGAAAAGATGAACAATGAATTTCCGTAGCCGCCCAGCTCTTTAACGAGTATCCCGACAAACAAAACCGCCGTCGCCGTGAATATCCTTCCGGCATTAAAACAAAAACCAGTGGCCGTGCCGCGAATGGAAACCGGGAATAAGTTCGGTATATAGACCGAAAGCACGCCCTGGCTTGCACCGAAGAACAGGGCGAGTATTGCAATCTCCACATAGATAACAGGTGAGAAGCTGGTATTCGTCTTGAATAAAATGACGGAAACCACGGCGCTCACAAAAAAACAAAGCAGCATGGACCGGCGGAGGCCAATGGCATTGGTGAGCCATCCCGAGAGAAAGCCGCCTGTCAGTCCGCCCATGCCCAGCATCATCATGCTAAGGCCGCGCTCCTTCTGGCCATCGCCTTCGGTGATCAGGGTATTCACCCAGGTTGGCAACCAGGAGAAGATTGCCCACAGGCCAATCAGCATGGTGCCAAATATGAGTGAGCCGACCACGAGGTCGGTTACATGTGCTACGGAAAAAATGCTCGTTTCCTTAACGGATGCGCGGACGACTTCCTGCCGGTTATATTTCCATTTCGCGGATTCGCGCAATAGCCAGGTAGATACGATGGCGATGACAACAGGTATGATGCCCACGAGAAAACCCTGCCGCCAGGAAGAAACGAAATAGTCGATCACGCCTGCGGAGAATATTCCAACGGGTATGGCGATGGATAAAATGCCTATGAATATCGCGCGGCTCTTAAGAGGCCATTCCTCCATCATCAGCGTAGTGGTAGTGACCAATACACCGCCCAGGCCGAAGCCACTGAAGAAGCGGCAGATCACCACAGCTTCCCAGCCCGACATGTAGCCCGTCAATATGGTCGAGATGCCGTAACAGGCAATGGATATGATCACCGCGGTCTTTCGTCCGGCCTTATCGCTGATAATTCCGGAAATGAAACCGCCGAAGGCGCCACCGAAGATGAAAATAGCATTGATATAAGAACTGATATTGTTCAGTTCCTCCGGGGTCTTCTCTCCCAACAGGTCCTTCACCGCTACCGGCAGGTACACCGACATCAGGGTGGAGATAGTGCCTGCAAACAGCGTGGCAGTGAAACAAATGAAGAACATCAGCCAGTGGTAGGCCGTGATCTTGTTTTCCTGTGAATTTGGTGTGCTCATATATCCAATAGTATTCTTTTACCTTAATTGTGGTGAACATCCGATCGCCTTGTTATTACCCATAGTAAAATCCAGTCTCGATTTCGTAACGGTTTCAAAACCGCGTTTATCCTGGGTAATGCGTACTGATTGATCCAATTGAAAGCCTTTCAGGACCTGTAGTGTCTTGCTGCCTGGCCAGGAGATCTCCACCGCCTCTATATTCCTTGCCTGCCCAACGCCGATGTGTTGGGTCAAGGGATTGGAGCCGAAGCTTCCTCCCGAATTAACATCGCGGTAAACTGATCTCGTTACGCCATTTTCCAGGAAGCTCACTTTTATCCTTGCACCTATTGCAGCCTTATTACAGGTAACTCCCTGCAGGGTGATATTCAACCAATGATTATTATTCTGCCCGGGATTGATGTAGAGAGAATTCTGATAGGAATCACCCTCATAGGCTCCGCCCATTTCTATATAGATATCCTCATCGCCATCATTGTCAAGGTCGGCAAACGAAACGCCGTGGCCTTTCTGGAGATTGCCCACGCGTGCGGAGGAAGTAACATCGGCGAATTTCTTTCCCTCTATGTTCTTAAACATCTTATTCGGCACCAGCGATGTGTATTGCGGGTTACCTGTTCCAAGATAGATGTCGAGGAACCCATCATTGTCGATGTCTCCGAAATTGGAGCCCATGGCAAACGCGATCTTATTAAGACCTACCTGTTCGGATACGTTCTCGAAAGTGCCGTCATGCTTATTCCGGTACAGGAAGATGGCACCTTCCCCATTCATGGGTCGTCCCAGCGCCTCCATGGCCGCATACGATGCAAGTGAATTATTCAGCTCGTATCCGCAGACGAGTATGTCGAGCCAGCCGTCATTGTCATAGTCCCAGAACCAGGTGGGGAATGTTCTTGTAACATTGGCACTCAGGCCCGACCGTTGACTGACGTCCTGGAACGAAAGTTTTCCATCCACAACGCCATTGTTCTTTAAGAGGATCTTATAACCATCGAGCGTAGAAAGGAAAAGATCCGGCAGTCCATCGTTATCATAGTCGCCGGAGGTAACGCCTTTAACAAAGGCGAGAAGGGCGCATCCGGCGCTTAGTCCAACTTCGGTGAAGGTGCCGTTCTTATTATTCAGGTAAAGTTCGCAGGGATTGGGTTCGTCAGAAGATTCATTGCCGATGAAGACATCAAGCCAGCCATCGTTGTTGAAGTCGTTCCAGGTAGCCGTCTGTGTCGGGTGAAAGGATAACAGGCCGCTTTGCCTGGTCACATCCGTGAAAGTGCCATCGCCATTATTACGTATGAGGGAATTGGGCTCCTTTCCAAACCTTCCCTTCCATGCGCCGCGCAGGACAAATATATCTTTGAAGCCATCGTTGTTGTAATCGGTTTGCATGATATTGAGTCCGCCGGTCAATTGCCGGAGTCCCGATGGCCCCGATTCATCGGTAAAAGATCCATCGCCGTTGTTACGGCAATAGTGCATTCCTTCTGTCAGTCCCCAGCCGCTGGTTACAAGGTCCAGTTGGCCGTCGTTATTAAAATCCTCGATGATGCTTCCGCACGCCATATTTTTCGTGTCTAGGCCCATATTCATGGCAATATCTGCAAACGGCTTTACCTGGAAAGCGGTATCGACCCCGAGATTGTTTATGAGATATTTGTGCGGAACGAGCAAAGGATACCCACCGGTTGTCATGTAGGCTATATTCAAAAGCCAGCGGCTCTCCAGGTCGGAAGAGTCTTCATCCAGGAGCCTCGAATAAATGTCGATCGCTCTTTGTGAACCCGCTTTATCACTGTGTATGCCTTTCAGCGCAATGGGCAATATGCAGGATTGCTCGCCGTGGCCATGTATGCAATTCGTCCTCTCACCCACTCTCAGCCATGCAATAGCCAGGTTCTTGCTGATGATCCGCCGCACGCCTGCGTCTTCCGGCTTCACTACACTCAAAAGATGTTCCAGGCGACTTATGCATTGTTGCTCCTCTCCCATCTCGAGATAATATCTTCCGATAAAAAAATCATCACGGCAGGAATCCCGGTAGGTCTTATCGTCGCGGAGCACGGCCTGGTACTTAGCCAACCTGATGCCTGTACTAAACCCGTTCTCCGGAACATTTACCTGTTGGGCAACAGAGGCAAGCAATTTGGCCATCTCCTCATTGCCAGCAGTCCTTTCCGTGCAGGAAAAGAAAAGCAGGGGGAACGCGGCAAGAATTATCAATGAATAGATCCGGTTCATCGCAGCAAGTTTTTTATTGGCAATACGTTTATCTAAGCCTTCTCCTTTTTCAAATGATCATAGCCCTGCGGCAGCCTGTTATATCCGTGGTTCTTTAATCTTTGTCCCAGTCCCTGGTAGAAAGCCGGATCCGATGGAGTGACCGTTGCCAGTCCATCCACATACCGGTTGTACAGGCAAAACAAAGCAGCGATCAATACCGTATCGTGTATCTCCAGGTCTGTAGCGCCCGCCTGTTTGGCTTTCTCTATTGTTTCAGTTGTTACGGCCTTTCCCGATTCCTGGACCTGCGCAGCGATAGTGAGCAATGCCTTCATTTTATCGCTTACCGCTGCAGTGCCAATATCATTCTTTACACTCGCTGCCGTCGTTTCATCTCCCAAAAGAATATCCGCTGCCGCCGTATGTGCGGTCATGCAGAACTTACACTCATTACGGTAGGATACCACGGTTGCTATCAACTCCCGCTCGCCTTCGGTGAGAGTGGAAAGGCCTCTCAAGAGGATTTGGGTCAGTTCCCGAATGGGCGCAGCCGTGTCTTTGCTGTATTCCAGTAATCCTGTTATACCGGGCAGATGATCTTCCAGGGGAATGAATGGCATAGATTGATTTTTACAAGTGTTAATTGATCAATTGAAATAAGGCACGGTTTAAAAAACGCAATTACAGACGTACACCGATCGTCGCTGTGAAATTCCTTCCTTCCGAAGGCCAGACACCCGGCCCCGGATAAAAACTCGGGCGCTTGGTGAAGTACTGCCTGTCCGTAACATTGTTGATATTCATCTTGAGGTCAATATTCTTCGTCAGCCTGAGAGCTGCATTGAGATCGAGCAGTCCGTATGAGGGTACCAATCCCACCGCTCCCGTTGCCTTCAGCGGTTCCACCGTATTCAGGGCATCGGCATAGCTGCTCGATGAATAGCTATACAATGCGGAGATGCTCGCTTTGCCGAAACGGAACGTAACGCCATTACGAGAAATGAGATCCGGGGCGCTTTCTACTTTATTCCCTTCGATATCGACATTGGTATTGCCCGACTTGACGATCGCATGGTTATACCGCGCATGTACGATCGCCGTGGAAGTGAAGACCGAAAAACCCGTCCTGGCGCCGAGCAACCAGTCGGCCTGCAGCAGCATCTCCAATCCTTTCGCAAGGGAGTTGCCGATATTGGTGCGGTATAGCACCAGGTTTCCCTGGTCGTCGGTTTGCGCAAGCGTTCCAAAACGATTATTATACTTCAACAGGAATGCATTGATATCCCAGCGAAGGAAACTCCAGTTTCCCCTGAAGCCCAGTTCCGCATTATACCCTTTCGAGTCCCTGATGGCCGGATCCACTTTCTCATAGAGCGATGCAGGAATGAGATCCTTGAAGAGCATGGGATGATAGGCCTGTGACCATCCTCCATAGACTTCGATATTCTTCGCTGGTTTATAACTCGCATTGACTCCCAGCAATGGGAAATGATGACTGATGGAAACAGGAATGGCATTGTCGGGATAGTACACGATCGTGCCGCTCATATCCGTGCGGCCCGTCTCGATACGCGCACCTGCATTCAGTGAAAGTTCCTTCGTCAACTGGAACGAGTTCTCGGCGAAGACCGCGATATTATGCGTCTTCAAATGAACATCGCGCCCGAACACAGGGTCGAGCAGCGTCATATCATAATCGCTTCCCGTGGTTCCCTTTCCCAGCTGGGTGCGATGCAGATCATTATTCATGTACTGGGCTCCGGCCGATAATGCGCCCGATTTCCCTGCAAGCCTGTATTCCTTAACCAAACGGAGTTCGGTGGTATAGCTATTGAATGCATCGATGTCGATCTGGCGGTTGTTGTAGTCCAGCGTCGTGGCATTGATCGTATCCCTCACATTCGTGGGCTTATCGAACATCACGCTGTTGCGCTTACCGATAACCGCCGAACTCATCAGTTGCACATGCATTGATGGACTCATTTGCCAGTTGATCGTTATCGAGGGAATATGAATGCTGGGACTGAAATAATTCCTCGATCGCGTTGCCTGTCTCGGGTCTGCATGAAACATGCTATCGGTTAGCGGTCCCGGAATGCGATAGATATATTTCGAATGCCCCCACTCCGCTCTTACAGATAGCGTGGAGACCGGCTGATAGGTAAGTATGATCCCTTCGGCATTGGCATCGGTATGTTCATTGTCCCTGTAGCCGCCGCGGGATTTCTTCTGCATATAGGCGTAGTACCTGAATTTGCCATATTTCCCTCCAATGGCATTATAAGAACTTACGAGATGATACGATCCCGTTGAATTGATGCTTTCAAAACTAATGGGCCGCGTTGTATCTCCCTGCTTCGACACATAGTTCAACATGCCGCCGAACTGTGCGCCATATTGAAGCGAGCCCGTACCACGAACGAGTTCCACGCGGGCCACACTCTCCAATGGAATGCTGTAATGGCTGGCGGGATAACCATACATATCGGAATTGACGATCACACCGTCCTTCCGGATATTGAATTCCCAGCCGCGGTGAGGATCCAACCCCCGTGTAGCTATGTTTATCTGGTTGCCTGCTCCGTCCATGTCGTACACGAATAGCCCGGGCACTTTTGCAAACACCTGCCTGGCCGTCTTGTTGGTGATATCGGCAGGCAGCTGGCCCATGTCTATTACTTCCGTCTTCTTTCCCGAGAAAAGATAGGTGCCCGATACAGGAGGTAACGGACGGATGATATTCTGATTGAGATAAGATATGAGAATGATACTGTCGAGAGCCCGTGCATGCACCAATGTGTCACTGGAGTGTTGCTGCGCCCTTGCGGTTGCCAGGATGGCCGACATACTTATAAGTAGAAGGATATACTTCATGACTTCAAGGTTAACAAAAAAAAAGGCGTCAGTAAAGAATTACAACGCCGTGAATGCTTATATATCGAAAAAGTTTGTCGAGGTGTTAATGTATAGAAAATTTCTCATAAGTTCAGATTTCTTCTTGAATACTATGCCCGGAATAGGTCCTGAATGCTGATTTGTCCGTGGAAAACCAAAGCGCCAGCAAGGTCCCGTAGCTTCCGCCCCGCTCGATCCACTCGAGCAGGTCGTAGTGCGGGTAGAATAGCTCACTCCCCATCTTCCATAAGAAAAAGACAAGGATCAGCGGGCGGAAGGGCTTTACGAGTATCATGAAAGCCGCCGCGATCTCCGCAATTCCTACGATCTGTGCAACGAGGTACGGGTCGGAAAAACCCAGCGATTCATACTGACTCACCAATCCTTTCTTCTGTGTGATATTCAACCAGCCATGACCGAGCAGGAGGAGAAAACCCACTACCTGCAGGCAAAGCTGAAGATTGTTCCGTGTCTTAATGGTCACCGGCGCCTTTGCATCCATGCGGGTGAACCAGCCCTTAAATGTCCTGGGGGTCCCCGCAAGAACCAGCAAGGCGAGCGGGGCTCCGAAGTTCCCGGCACGTTCGATAAATTCCGCGAAGGGCTCACCGGAGAGGGGCCTGAGGAATGCGGTGACGAGCCCCCAGATGACAAGCCACGCCGGGATGGCCCTGATCGGATAGATTAACATCGCTAACCCGATAAGGATATCGATGCACCCAACCACGGGCATGAGTTGATATGACATGCTCTGCCCTATACCAAAAACGGCGAAATAGTTGCACCAGATGGGCTTCGTGATGATCCCAAAGGATCCGTGGCCAATGAAACACATGGCTACGGCTATGCGTAAAGTGTAATTAATATTTTGCCGCGCGTTGATTTGCATTTTGATCGAAAAGAAAATTTAAAAATAAAACCCCGCCAAGACTAGCGGCGTTTTTCTGTTAATGCTTACTATACGAATATTTTATTCTGCTCCATCTGTTGTTGCCCGTAAAACGGCATAGTCGCCGACCTTCTTTCCTGTCACCAGCCCCATGGCACAATCGCTGCGATAGTGAATGCCGCCATAAATGCGTGAATTCGAGGCCTCCTGGGCCATGGCCGTATAATCGGTAGCTCTTTCGGGTACAATGTGTCCCAGGATCGTCGCGGCCGCTGCACTGAATGTCGAGTGCCCGGAAATATAGGCTGGGAAATTCGGTATACCTGTCAGCGTCTTTATTGCAGGGTTCAGCTGTGTCGGGCGCGCATTAAAGTAAAAGAACTTGGCCTCCCAGCACACGATACCTGCATCCATCATCGCCATATTGAGCAATGCCATATTCCTCGCCCAGCGGATCTCGCTGAAGTCCCTGGTGATAAAATCGTCGGCGGCTATAGCATCCCAGTGACCGGGCGGACTATAGGTAGCTACGCCATCCGCCCAGAAATGGACAATGGCCGTTCTCTCCCTGGTAGGGTTATGAACAAACTCGTAGACCTCTGCAGTTTCGTCCTTCATTTGCTGGCTGTTCGTAGGTGGTGGAGGCACGGGTCTCAACGATACGCCGGTCAGCGAATCGAATAAGAAGGCCTTTACCACGCCGAAGGCAGGAAGCATCGGTGGGCGCACAGGTGCTTCGAGACTGACCCAGGGCACTTCACCCCTGGAAACACAATCCGTTGAAAGCTTTGTCCAGCTTGCCTGGTTTCCCGCTGCAGCTCCGGCCCTGTCGCCACGAGCACGGGTAACGAATTTCTGCGCAACGAGTTTTCCCAATGCTTCGCCGGCCTCGATATCGCTTCTCACATTTGCCCCGGCAATGATCCTCGATCTCTTTTGCTCTTCTGCCTTTTGCTGTATGTAGTCCTGGTCGCCCGGGAACAAAAGCTTCAGCATTTC
Organism: Chitinophagaceae bacterium; assembly: GCA_035488975.1. Taxonomy (GTDB): domain Bacteria; phylum Bacteroidota; class Bacteroidia; order Chitinophagales; family Chitinophagaceae; genus DATHKS01. The sequence continues at coordinate 8,750 of DATHKS010000648.1, forward strand.
CACGGCAGCACCCGCTATCACCGCATCCTCGGAAGGATAGGATGGCAGGTCGGTCTTTGGTATCAGCGAGTTTATCGTGGCATCCACTTTATAGGGTGCTGCCCTGTTGTATAATTTTTTATAATGCCATGCCGCCACCAACGCATCATACTGAGCGGCGCTCACGTAAGCATACGCGCGTGCTGCATAGGGAGGGTTGGAGAAAGGAAATGTTGGATAGGCCAGGGGATTATTGGCATTGGGAAAAGGGTATGTGCCATCGATGTTCTGGTATGGAGGAACATTGTGTTTGGCAACGAGATCCCTAAGGATTTCGTTCCACCGGAGAATGCCGCCGGCGCTCCAGAACTTAACGCTCCTCTTTTCATCGCTCGTGAGGTTTGCCTGGAAATCCTTTATCTCATTGAGCTGCGCAATGTAATCGGGAGTCGTGGTGGCAGAAGGAGCAGGGACTGCGAATTCCTCCGGACCTGTCAGTAATATGGGCTTCCAGTTTCCCGCGTTCAGGTCGATGTTCGCAGGAGTGAGTGCAGGTGTATTATCGGTCCTGTCGTCCACTTCTTTCGTGCAACTCACAATGGCGATAGATGTAATCGCCAGCAGCGCCAGGGTTGAATAGATCAATTTCTTCATCGTAGTTAATTTAGTAGTAAAAGATCAATTGGTGGTCGTACCGGTTTTGGTTTGGGTTTTAGTCTTCTTTCCCAGGTCAAACACATAGAAGAACGAGCCATAGAAGGAAGTGGCCTGCCCCATGTTTCTC
>DATHKS010000649.1:0-5764 GCA_035488975.1 Chitinophagaceae bacterium
GTCATCTCTTTTCCTATACTCACTGCAACAGGCGGTGTGGAGATCAAGGAAATTGCGACCAACGATCCACAGCTCGACGCCAGCGATGCACGCGTGATCAACTATAAGGGCGAAGACTACCTCACCACATTATCGCACCTGCGACTTCTTTGCAGTGCGGACGGCGTCAGTTTCTATGAACCGAAGGGATTCGAGCCGTTGCACGGAGAGGGTTTCCTGGAGACGTTTGGCATCGAGGATTGCAGGGTCAGCTTCCTGGAGGGTAAGTATCATCTCACGTTTACATCGGTATCGAATAATGGTGTGGGTGTGGGCCTGCGTACCACTAGCGACTGGAAGCAATTTACTTCTTATGGAATGATGCTGCCGCCACACAACAAGGATTGCGCAATATTCGAAGAAAAGATAAACGGGAAGTACTATGCCCTGCACCGTCCCAGCAGCGTTGACATCGGCGGAAATTATATCTGGCTGGCATCGTCGCCGGATGGCGTACATTGGGGAGATCATCGTTGTATCGTTAAGACAAGGAAAGGCAATTGGGATAGCAAGCGTGTCGGCGCAGGTGCGGCTCCTATCAAAACCAGTAAAGGCTGGTTGGAGATCTACCATGGCGCCAATGAGGATCACCAGTACTGCCTGGGTGCTTTTCTTCTTGACCTCGATGATCCTGCAAAAGTATTGGCAAGAACCGATGCGCCGATCATGATGCCGGTGGCACCCTATGAGCAAACGGGTTTCTTTGGCAACGTGGTGTTCACTAACGGCCATGTACTTGATAGCGATGGCGACAGGTTAACGATTTATTACGGTGCGGCAGACGAACATGTTTGCGCAGCTGATTTTTCACTGAATGAAATTTTATCACGCTTAATCTTTGACCATGACTAATAAACTTTCTAAGGAAATAACGCACTTCAACAGTCAGCCAAAGAATTTCAGGATACTGGTGCTCACCAATCTCGTGTACGCATTTGTGCTGCCGGTCATTGATATATTTGTTGCCGCCTATGTCATGCGTAATTCAAATGATCCAACCAAGGTGGTCATCTACCAGTTAACGATCTATACCGGCATACCGCTTACATTTCTGCTGAATGGTTGGCTACTAAAACACTTTAATATCCGGGCATTGTATTCGGCCGGTATGATGTTGAGCGGTGTATCGATGATCATTATGATGTCGCTGAAGACACTCGATATGTTCGGTATCGGCCTGGCCGGGATGACGATGGGTCTGTCGTTCGGGTTTTATTGGGCCAACCGTGACTACCTCGCGCTCGCCATAACCAATGATGAAAACCGGAACTATTATTATGGTCTTGAGACTTTCTTTTATACCATCATTGCCGTGGTGATTCCCGTGACTATCGGGTGGTTCATTGAAAACAAGGGAAGTGGCAATGATGCTTCGGTGCACAGCGCCTATGTGATCATCACCGGGGCAGTTTTTCTCATCACCGTTGTGGCCTCCATTGTTTGTTTTAGGGGAGATTTTGTCAACCCCGCGGAGAAGAAATATATCTTCTTTAAGTTCCACCCACTATGGTACCGGTTGCTTTCACTGGCGATGTTGAAGGGGCTTGCGCAAGGCTTCCTGGTAACCGCGCCTGCCATGCTGATCATGCTCTTGCTCGGCAAGGAAGGTGCACTTGGCTCCGCGCAGTCGATCGGCGCAATCATAGCGGCGATAATAATGTATATTCTGGGGCGGGTTTCAAAACCCCGTGACCGGATAAAGATATTCGCAGCAGGGTTATCCCTTTTCGCCCTCGGCGCCATCCTGAATGGTGTCTTATTCAACTCAACAGGGGTTGTGCTATTCATATTGCTGTTGCTGATTGCCAAGCCACTGATGGATCTTGCTTATTTTCCAATACAGTTCAAGGTGATCAATATCGTAGCGAAGATCGAGAAGCGCGGCGAGTTTGCGTACATCCTCAATCATGAGGCGGGTCTTTATACGGGACGCTTTATTGGAGCGGGTACCTTTCTTTTGCTGGCATACATGGTTTCAACGGAAGCCGCGTTGCGATATGCAATCGTGATCATTGGATTGTTGCAATTATGTTCCATATTTGTGGCCAGGCGAATCATCGCCGAAGGTGAGAAATTAACATCGGGTGATACCACCACAGATGAATTAAAAGTGCTGGGAACGGTGGCCGAATCAATTGTATAATTCTTACGTCCTACATCAAGTCATGAGTAAAATTAAATTCGTCATCGCATCATTCCTGTTCTTCCTTTCGGGCATACTTGCCGGCAGGTCGCAGATAAAACAGCAACACCTTGCCAGGGTCGACCAAATGGCGGCGATCCCCCAGCCGTTGCAGATCATCGACTACCGCGCATTGGCACAACGGTTTGATGCCACGGTGTACGACTTCCACGCTACAGGCAAATTCTGGCCATTGGTGTGGATGGATAGCAGCGGTCGCAATTTCAAACAACCCGTTGCCGGCATCTATACTGCCATCGGCGATGTGAGGCAGGGTCCCGCCAACAACAAAGGTATCTTTCATGAGGCGCTTGCCACCATGGGTGCTACGCTCGGCGCAACGCTTGTTGGCATCAATAAACAGGAAGGCCTGAACTATGTGGGTATGCTGAAGAATTATTTCAACAGCGAGACCGGGTGGAATATAATGATGAACAATACCTGTCCCGAAGTAGCCCTGCTCGGCGGTGGTTATGGTCGCGACTGGTGGTATGATGTGTATCCGAACCTGTTATTCTACGCCATCTATGATCTCTATCCCAACGAGCCGGGCTTTACGGAGATCGCGCGCAGCATAGCCGATAAGTTCTATAAGGCCGATTCGATATTAAAAGGCAACTATGACTGGTCGTTCTTCGACTATGCACGGATGCAACCGATGAAGAATAATATTTGCGCACAACCCGATGCTGCGGCGGGTCATGCCTGGGTGTTGTATCATGCGTATAAGAAATTTGGTAATAAACGATACCTCGACGGCGCCATCAGTGCACTACGGGCGCTGGAGTCGCAGAAGAAGAATCCGACGTATGAGCTACTGATGCCATTTGGCGCTTATCTCGCCGCGAGGATCAATGCGGAACTGAATGACAACTTCGACGTGCAAAAGCTGCTGAAATGGAGCTTCGACGGAACCGCTATCTGCAGGGAGGGATGGGGCGTATTGGTAGGTAAATGGAATGGTTATGATATTTCGGGTATTGTCGGGAGTACCGTCGATCATGGTGGGTATGGGTTTTTAATGAATACTTATGATGCAGCGTGGCCGCTTGTGCCAATGGTGCGATATAATAAGGCCTATGCAAACGCCATTGGTAAATGGATGTTGAATGCGGCCAATGCGGCGCGCTTGTTTTACCCACAATACATGCCGAAGGAACACCAGACGCTTCCTGAACTGGCTGCCGTTACAAAGGGTGTGATTGCTTACGAGGGAATGATCAAGCAGTCATCGTACAAGGCATTCACATCGCTGAAGGGGCCGGTGGCGCAAGGCGATGGCCCACTATGGGTGGAGAACAAGAATCCTCCCGAGACTCAATTCAGCGTGTATGGAAGCGGGCATGCCGGAATATTCGGAAGCATTATCGACACCACCAATGTAAAGGGCATCCTGCGACTCGATCTTTTGGCCACCGATTTTTATCACGACAAGGCATATCCCAGCTATCTCTACTACAACCCTTATACGACCAGTAAAAATGTAAAGATTAAGATGACTGGTGCTACCGCCGTTGATTTGTATGATGTCATTACGGGAAAGTTTATCGCTACCAATGTTACCAGCGGCAGGAGTATTGCGGTGAAGCCGCAGTCTTCGGTATTGATCGTGATGGTGCCGGCAGGAGGAGCGAGGAAGATGGAGGGGAAGAAGCTGTTGGTGGATGATGTGGTAGTGGATTTTGGGAGGTGACCTTCATTGGATAAACTGGCATCTTCCGGATTTATTCTTCGGCTAACCTATAAGCTGCGATATATACTTCACCTCATCTTTCCAGAACACTAACTTGTCAGGTTCTGAAACAAACCATACAAAGCTATTCCATGCTATGCCCTTAATGGTTTTAGAAAATCCAATTGATCCACGGTCAAGATAGGCTGTTACGAATACGACCTGTTTGCGATCAAAGCCGGCGACATCAGTCAATTTATAAATTGCATTCTGACGGCTTTCGGTAATTGCCCCATCCGTAGCAACTACCTCGACAAAGACCAACAAAGGGTCTTTGGGTGCTAAATCTACAAGTATAATATCAGGTAGATGTTTGGACGCGTCGATTTGTAAACCGATTGCGGCGGCCATTTTGTCGTCTCTTGCTACAACCTTGTCATCACTAGTACTCAGCCAAAGGACGGCAGGCTTCTCTAAGAAGCGCAACGCGAATTGTTCAATTACAGCTTTTGAAATAGGTGAACTCGGTCCGGCTGTGAGGCTTCGTGTTTCTTTATTGGGAAAGGTGATGAGCACCGAGCCTTCGCTGCCACCGCCGAGGCCTGCTAAGGTTAGGCGGGTTAACGCGCTTTTGGAAAGGTTGGCCAATTGCCAGGCGGCAATTGCATCTTTGAGTAAATCATCAGTAAGCTTAGGATCGAACAATGCGGCAAAATCCTTTTTTAAAAAGTACCTAGCCTTGCCTGAAGTGGTAGGAATGCCTTTTAATTCTAATACCGCGCCAGTGTTGACCAGCCCATCCTTCAGCGTTTCATCCCTGATCGACTCCCGCGTATTATCAGCATACCATCGTTCTCCTGCTGGTTGAAATCCTCTCTTTGATGTTAAAAGATAATTACGTCGACTTTCGTCGTCCGACAAAGCAGCCTGTTCATGCGTCATCCGCTATATGTGAACAGGGGCTGCGTAAACACCCGATCCTTCTACAGCCCCAATGTATAGTTGAACGAATATGGTACTTGCAGCCATCTCCCGGACAATGTATGGCCGATTAGCTATCCCAATCGGGAAAATGTGTGGCAGTCGTTCTAGAACTAATTCTCTCGTAATGTATGGTGGCAATGATGTCATATGGAAAGGCTATATAGTTGGTGGCAAGTTTGTTCAATTTGCTGCTGATCAGCATTACGTGATACAAGTGACGCAAGCTTATCCAGTTGTTCAGGTCGGGGTAACGGTAACGCTTCTAATTCATAGGCGGAAATCGCGACACTACCACTAATAGATCTGAATGCCTCATTAACGGCCACGCTATTTAAGAAAATAGACAATATCTCTGGAGCGATGACAGGGTTCTTGTTGATTGCAATAATCATATTCAAATGATTTTCGATAACGACTCCTTTTTTCCGCAAGCTTTCGGGGAGAGGTGCGGCAATTAGCCGTTTATCTTGTTCTTTGGCCGTTGTGCGTTGTAATAAAATGCAGGGCCTTTTGCTAATCAGCCAGTCGTCGCCTGCTTTGAAGCGGAAGTATGCCTTGTGATTTATTTTCTCAGATTTGAGAATAAATCTTCCATCAGGGCTGATTGCTTCTGCCCATATCAACGTATAAGTATTCTTCCCAGAATTATCGGTTAATTGCGATTTGTGTCGGTTCCATACGAGGGGTCCTGTGCTGACCTGATATCCCCAGTCTGCCAATTGGCAAGTCATATGCTGCATCGCACAAACTGTGTTTCCCTGTTGAGGTCTTCGAGGTAAAATCCATGGTGCTGCCAGGGAGGAAGGCAATGTAAAATGTCCGGATGAAAAGACAGCCAGTTTGTTTTGGGCTAAGGTGCTGATTTGATTTACTTCGAGAGAACTGAT
>DATHKS010000650.1:0-2767 GCA_035488975.1 Chitinophagaceae bacterium
TGAGTTACGATCTCAGCTTCCAGATAAAGGGAGAAAAGATCATTGCAATACGGGAGGTGAAATACCTGAAGGAGCAGCTGCTTCCTTCGGAATATGCAGCCTTCAAGGAGTTCATTACGAAGATGAGTGCAGCAGATGCGAAACAGTTCGCTTATAAATAATAGACTTATAAATAATAAAAGAGAACGGCGGGCATCGCCCGCCGTTCTCTTTTATTATTTATGTCAATGCGATCACGTCCTTCTCGACGATAGCAAATACGTTTTCCCCTTCCACTGGGCGCACGCCATAACTCCCGGTGAACCGGCTGAATGCGGGCAGGATGCAATGCTTTCCACTAAAGTAAAAACAGGGGAAGCTCAATACCTGCTTGCCACGCCCCCTGATGGTGATGGATGGATGAACATGACCGGAGAAGGCAAAACAGCCTTCATCGATAACGAGTTTGGGTTTGAGAAGATCGTGGACAAAGGTGAATGGCCCTACCGAAAAGGGATCGTTATGGACGGTTATATCCGCTTCTTCGTACCATCTATTATCCAGGATATCGTGATTGCCCTTCGCCAAATGAACATCGAGAGAGGAGAAATCCTTGCGCCATTTGCGGAAAAGGTCCATCTCGAGATTTGCGATGCTATGACTGAGATCGCCCACGATAATTAACCGGTCGGCCTTGAAAAAAAATATTTGAGCCAGGAGGCGATGAAGATCGTCCTTATACACTGCCTGCGGAACGCCGATCCCCGCCTTCCGGAAATGCCCGGTCTTGCCGACATGAAGATCGGCAACGATCAGCGTGTTCTCCCCTTCCCAATAGAGCGTTCTCTCGGCTCCGAGTATGAGGTGTTGATCGCAAATAATGTGTGATAGGAGTGATGCCATTGGGAGCTGCAATTTAGGCCAATTTGATAAATGTGGGAATGTGCCAATTTGTAAATGTGCAAATGTGCCAATGATCCTAATCAGTGAAGGCATTTCGTATCGGAGCACGCCCCATTGGCACATTTGCTAATTGGCTAATTGGCACATTGGCATTCTCACTTCTCTAATTGAAGCTGCATTCTCTTCACCCGGTCTTCCAATTTCTCGGAAGAAAGATCCTCGCGCATACTATCTACCTTGATGGGGAAACAGAAGGGTGTTAATTTCTCCGGCCAGGTGATGATGATATCGGAGACCTGGATGCGCTGCAGCATATCTCTTAGCCTGACCTCCTCCATCTGCTGGTCGAAGACCTCCTGGTAAGCCTGCCGGAGAAGAAGGTTGTCGGGTTCGTATTCCGCGAAGACCTTGAAGATAAGAGAGGCGGAGGATTGAAGATGCCTCGCCTTCTTATGCTCACCCGGGTAACCCTGGAAAATTAGGCCTCCAATGACCCCGATATCCCTGAATTTTCGCTTGGCCATTTCCGTTGAGTTCACACTTCGCTGTATGTCTTCGAACAGTTTTTCGGTAGAGAACAACTCGTAGACATTGCTGTCATCAACGGGAATGGGCTGATCGCTCAACAGCTCGAAGCCATAATCATTCATGGCGAAGGAAAAGGTGATGGGCCGGATGCGGCTGATCCGGTAAGCGAGTATGGCTGCCATTGCCTCATGCACGAGGCGCCCCTCGAATGGATAGACGAAAAGATGAAATCCATCCTTCGTCTCGATCTGTTCTATCAGCAATTCATTCGCCTTCGGTACGTGTGAAAGCGTTTCCTGCCGGTCAAACAGGGGTTGCAAGACCTGGAGCTCCACCGCCTTCTTAAGACCCTTCTTATCGAAGGCAAGATTGAATGTCTCACGTAATTTCTTGCCCAGGTTGGCTGTCAGTGGCATGCGGCCACCATTCCAGCTTGGGACGATGGATTTTTTGGCGGAAGACTTCTTCACGAGGACCGTCATGTCCTTGATCATGATCAGTTCCAGGTTCCTTCCCGCGAGTGTAAACACATCGCCCGGTTCCATCCTGGAAATGAAGTACTCCTCGATCACGCCGATATATCCGCCCGACAGGAATTTTACTTTAAGCATGGCATCGCTTACGATGGTACCGATGTGAATGCGGTGGCGCATGGCCATGCGCCGGCTCGTGATCCGGTATCTTCCATCGATGATCTCTACTTTCTTGTACTCGTCATATTGTTGAAGTGCCTTTCCTCCCTCCGTGATCTGGTTGAGGATCTGGCGCCATTCGTCCTCCTTCATGTCGCGGAAGCAATGGGTGAGCCTGACCTCTTCGAAGATCTCAGCGGGAAGGAATCCATCAGAGATGGCGATCGTGCACAGGTACTGCGTGAGCACATCGAAGCAAAGTACCATCGGCACGCGGCTTTCGATGAGCTGTTCTTCCATAGCGGTCTTCAATGCAACTGCCTCGACGAGTTCCAGGGAATGTGTCGGAAGGAAATAGATCTTACTCACTTCATCTGGGCTATGGCCGCTGCGACCTGCGCGTTGCAGGAATCTCGCGACACCCTTCGGCGATCCAACCTGTATCACGGTCTCGACGGGACGGAAGTCGACGCCGAGATCCAGCGATGCCGTGCAGACCACTGCCTTCAATTTGCCGCTATGGAGATTATCCTCTACCCATTCGCGCAACTCGCGGTCCACGCTGCCGTGATGCAACGCAATGGCGCCCGCGAGATCGGGGGCGGCCGTAAGCAGCGTCTGGTACCAGGTTTCACTCATGCCCCTGGTATTAATGAAGATGAGGGTGGTACGGCTGGCGTTAATGATGGGTATGACCTTATCTACGAGTTTAATTCCGAGATGAC
>DATHKS010000651.1:0-2733 GCA_035488975.1 Chitinophagaceae bacterium
AGAAGGCGAAGAAGCAGGGACTCGAAGGGGTGATCGCCAAGCAAAAAGACAGCAAGTACCAGGAAGGTCACCGCAGCAAGGAATGGCTGAAAATAAAGAATGTGCAGAGCACGGAGGTAGTGATTGTGGGTTACACCGAACCGAAGGGAGAACGCGCTCATTTCGGCTCGCTGCTGCTGGCGAATAAGAAAGGAAGACAATGGCAGTATCGCGGCCATGTCGGCACGGGCTTCTCCACCGCGTTGCTTGGAGAATTGAAAAAGAAAATGAAACCGCTTGAAGCCAGCGAATCGCCGTTCAAAGAGAAAGTATCCGTGAACGGGCGAGTCACCTGGCTGAAGCCTGCACTCGTCGCAGACATAGCATATTCCGAAATTACGAGGGATGGCATCTTCCGCCACCCTGTCTTCCTCCGCCTGCGCGACGAAAAGAAAAGCAGCGATGTGAATGAGGAGATCGTGGAAGAAATAAGGACGGTCAAGCGTTCCGAGGAGATCGTAGCGGGTAAGCAGAAGGTGCAGGTGACAAACCAACATAAAATATTCTGGCCGGACGAAGGCTATACGAAGGGCGACGTCATAAAATATTACCAGGAGATGGCGCGCTATATTCTTCCCCATCTCAAAGACCGCGCACTCTCTCTCAAACGAAATCCGAATGGAATACGCGACGAGGGGTTCTTCCACAAGGACGCAGGAGAAAATGCACCGCCCTATGTGGACGTCTTCAAGATAAAGAATATCAGCAACGGTAAGATCATCGACTATATCGTTTGTAATAATCCCGCAACGCTTGTGTACCTGGCCAACCTCGGATGTATAGAGATAAATCCGTGGAACAGCACGACTAAAAAACTGGATCATCCCACCTGGATGGTGATAGATATCGATCCTTCAGCAAAGACTAAGTTTACGGAAGTGGTGGATGTGGCCCTCGTGACCAAATCCATTCTTGACAAGGCAGACGCGGAATGCTTTTGTAAGACATCGGGTTCCTCCGGGCTTCACGTGTACGTGCCGATGAAGAATAAATATGATTATGATGCGGTAAAGAACTTCGCCCATATCGTTGCGACGCTCGTACAGGAACATCTGCCTTCGACAACCTCATTGGAAAGATCACTGAGCAAGCGCGGCCCGAAGATATATATCGACTACCTGCAGAACAGGACGGGGCAGACTCTCGCCTCCGCCTATAGCCTGCGTCCTGTGCCTGGTGCATTGGTGGGTGCGCCGCTGGAATGGAAAGAAGTCAATCACCGGTTGACACCCTCGCAATTCCATATCGCCAACATGGTGGATCGTGTGTCGAAGAAAGGAGATCTGTTCAAGCCGGTCCTCACCGGCTCAACCAACATCGAAAAGGCGCTGAAGCTACTCGGCGCATAAAGACAGGTCCTATTGTCATTTCCCTCTCATTAGTTTTGCGATTCGTATTTTAATTATTTACTTTCATAGCCAACTGCCGGTTATGATCGAACCAAAACAACAACGGATATTATCTATCGACGCCTTCAGGGGCATTACCATACTCGTAATGGTGTTCGTGAACGAACTGGCCGGCACCCGCGATATTCCCCGCTGGATGGAACACATGAAGGCCAATGAAGATGCCATGTCATTTGTGGATGTGGTCTTTCCTGCATTCCTTTTCATCGTCGGCATGTCCATACCATTTGCGCTGGCAAATCGTACCCGTAAGGGAGATTCTTTCCTGCAATTACAATTTCATATTCTCTGGCGTACACTGGGCCTCCTTGTGTTGGGAGTCTTCATGGTCAACGGAGAGGAAGGGGTGAATGCAGCAGCGACCGGCATACCGGGCAGCCTCTGGTCGCTTCTATTCTACATCTCGGCCATACTGGTATGGAATGTCTACACCTTTCGAAATAAGCGATGGGGGTATATCCTTCGTGGCGCGGGCATCGCAGGACTGATCGTGCTTGGGATCATCTATAGGGGAGGAGAGGACGGCGGTTCGCGACTGCAGCCTCATTGGTGGGGTATCCTGGGCCTCATCGGCTGGGCCTACCTGTACGCCTGCATCTTCTTTCAACTGCTGCGGGGAAACATCATTCTTCTTTTACTGGCGACCGCATTGTGCACTGCATTTTACATGATAGCGCATACGCCGCGATTGGTAGAGGGAAACCATCTTAACTGGATGAGCGCACAGGCCGGGAATGCCGCGCATACATCCGTCGTGCTTTGTGGCATCATCTTGTCCCGTATCTTTTTCGGTGACGCTCCGGCGACTGGAATTAGAAACCGTTTTCTCCAGGCCCTGCTCTTCGCTGCCATATTGTTCATCGCCGGTTATTTCATCCGCCCCTATTTCAAAATATCCAAGATCTATGCAACGCCGACCTGGTGTCTCTACAGCGCAGGCATATGCTGTGTTGTCTTCGGTTTCCTTTACTGGCTGATCGATATAAAAAAAGTAAGCGGCTGGACCGGCTTCTTTCGCCCCGCCGGCACAAACCCTTTACTCACTTATATCATCCCGGATATCCTGTTTGCGCTGTTCATGCTTTTTCATTTCACCATCCTACCCAATAGCCTGCGTTATGGTCTTCCCGGTATTCTCTGGGCTATGATCTATGCCGTTGCTGTCATGTACATTGCGAAGGGGTTGAATGCGTTGAAGATCCGGTTACAACTGTAAGACGATCCATTGGCACCCATTGCTCTTACCTATTCTGTCAATTAATTAATCCGTCATGCGTTTGATCGA
>DATHKS010000652.1:0-3933 GCA_035488975.1 Chitinophagaceae bacterium
TCTCCCCGCAACGGTGGTATTTCCGCCCGCTACGATAGAAAGTTGAGGAAGGAACGGCATCACATATTTTACATTCACTCCTACCGTTGTTGCATTCATTCTATTACTGGGAAAAGGCATGTTGTTCCGGGTAATATCGAATCCGCCCAGCGTTGTCCAGTTATTTACTACTGCTTCTGCGATGACGTTTTGATTACGGAAACCCGCGCGGAAATTAAAGCTGGCCCCATCGGGCATGGCCACTTCATTCGTCAAGTGTTCCTCGTCGGTATAATAAGAAGTACGGTCGATCTTGATATTGTCGCGCAACACATAGGTAGCCGAACCGGTAACGAAGAGATTTCCATGCTGGTAGTCCACCATCGCCCTTGCCATCGCCGTCTTACTATGCAAACCGATAGAGAGCGGGAGGAAGTCAGCTACATAGTCGGTCATGGGCACCGATACGCCGGCTATACCGAACAGCGATAAATTACCATCTCCCATGTGTTTCCGCAAAGCCCGCCATTTCACAAACAGGCTTAGGTCCTGGAAGCCTTTCATTCCATGCAAGGTGCCGGCCGATGCCTTCGTCTTCACATAGGGAACATTGAACAGGAGATTGATATTCCGGTTCAGTCCATAGGCGCCCATAAAACTGTAGGTCTGCGTCGACACAGTCCCCAGGTTAAGATTGTTCCTCTTGAGCGTTCCCTCCCAATAGTCCTTCCAGCTGCTGTAGCTGAACATGGGACCCACACACAAGGCATTTTTCTCCATCATGATGGCGTCGATGTCGGTCTGCGCAGCAGCGGGCAATGATGCCATTCCCAGCGAACAGCAGAGGATGGCGACGAGCGACTTGATTGAATTTCGTTTCATACTAATTAGAGCAGTTTTTGGTAGTCAACAATTTATTATAAACGGAAAGTAATGCCAGCACTGACGAGATAATCTGCAAAGGCGGCATCACCCTGCACCTTCATGCCGGTATCCTTGGTTCTGCGCTTATCTGAATCACTTTGAGTACGGTTTCTTTCAAGCGCAAAGGGAACGTTCAGGTTTATGCTGAACTTCTTGCCTACATATGTTATGGATGGTTCGGCGGAAACGATATATCCCGGTCTCCTGAAACCGCGGCTTCCTCCTACAAGATCCTTGGCGGGAAGTCCTTCTACGCGCACGCCACCGGAGAAATTCAACTTATTGACCATATAGCTTACGCCTGCGCGTGCCATGAAGAGGTCTGGGACGCTCATCACCTCGGTGTTGTATTTCTTCGCAGCGGGAGATGCGACGCTGCCCCTGGTTGTCGATGTACCATTGGTCTCGCGGGGATTCACCAGATAGAAGAAAGTTCCGTACACGCCTACCTTATGACTGAAATTATAGAAGGTGTTCAGCTCAAATGTTATTCCCGTGCCGCCATCGCCGGGCTGGATGGATTGGTCTACCGGTCCCAGTACGCTTGAATCGGCCTTCTTGAAGAAATATTCCTGGTAGTTGTAATCGCCGGTCGGCAACTTGATGCCCAGACCGAGCTGGATATTTCCTTTATGATATTTTACCGGATCGAACATCCAGCGATAAGCGGAGAACCGCGCATCGCCGATGCCGAATGAATGCGTGGTGTGTCTTGTCTTGCTATCATGCTCATAGAGCGAAGAGCGGGCAAAATCCATGATCGGCAGTGTCATTGCCAGCGACCATCTTGTATTGACGGTGCGGGTAGCGGTAATATCGAGCTCGTAAGAATGATTGATCACGTTGCTGTGTTCTTCAATGCGCTGCTTCTGTTCTTCCGTTCCCACAAAGTGCTTATATGATTTGAAATAACGGTTGTTGAGGTTGAGCTCCCATCCCTTCACATCGGAGGGCCTTGTACACACGCCTGCCGTGCCCTTGATGGCTACGCAACCTTGTGCTGAGGTTTTTAACTGGCTGGCCATAATGGCGATGAAGAAGATAAAATATAAACGTTTCATAAAAGTTGTTTTGGTAGTTATCAATTGATGTTATTTTTTAAATTTTAGTTTCTGTACCACGAGGACGCCCACTTTCTTTCCATATTCCGTACTGATGATACAGGAATGATGAAAATGAATGCCTCCATAGAAACGCGCCCAGTTGTTTTCCACTGCTGCTTCCCTGAACGACTTAAATGAACGGCTTGCAATACCGAATTCCATTTCAGTAGTATCGGTGTAGGCGAAATTGTCACCAAACACGGCGGTGAGTGCTTCTGCCGTTGCTGCGGAAGCGGTAGAATGGCCACAGGTGTACTCGGGAAAGGGAGGCGTTTGCAGCAGCGGCTGCCATTCCGGATCGATGAATTTATTGATCACTGTCTCGGGACGGGCCGTATTGTGACGGTATTTCTCATCCCAGCATTGAATGAATGAATCGAAAAGAGAAATGGTTGAGATCACATAGGCATACACCTGTTTGCATAGTCGATATTTGCTTTCTTCGCCGCTATCCCCACAATACTCATCCAGTGACCGGGAGGGGAGAACTTCTTCGTGCCGAACATCACGTGACCCGATACATTCAACTTGAAAGGGTTGTCATCCCAAAAATTCGCAATATGTCTCTGTTCATCGGTGAGACTATCGCCTGCATTTTTTATCGACATCACCTCGAGGTAATAAGGACTGTTCTTGTCTGTCATGTTGAACTCCAATGGCGGCGGTGGAGTAAACTGGTTGGCGCTGTCCAGCACAACCGTGCGTATCTCACGCCAGTGCGGTTCCATGGCCGATGCGTACGCGGGGGGCGTGGGCACCCAGCGTCCGGGCGTATCCATCACCGTGTACTTGGGAGCGCTTCGTGTTTGCGCATAGTTGTCGCCCTTGCTCCACTGGATGATGGCGGCTGCCACGCTATCTGCATAGGCAACGGTGTTGGCCATCGTTTCTTCCGGCATTCCCTTGTCCAAAGCGAGTTGCTTCACGCTATCCACATAGTCCTTCATGCTGCCCGCTGGGAAAGTGACGGCCTCTCCTACTTTAACAAACGCAAGCAGTGCTCCGAAGTCTATATCGATGGACCTTGCGGTGTCCGGCCCTGGCACAGGCTTCAATCCTTTTAGCTGCCCGGCCAGCGAATAAAACTTATCCGGATAGCCGCCGGCGATCACTTCATAGGCAGCAACGCTGGCATATAAGTAATTGCGGGATGCAACGATCGGGCTGAAATTATTTCCCATTACGACCGTGTTCAACTCATGAACCACCTGGCTGAACAACAACGGATCGCTGGTAAATTTTTTATAATCACCCGGCTTTCCATTACATGAACAGAATGCAAGAATGGCCATTATGGCAATGCATGAATACTTCTTCACTATGTGTGTACGCTTATTTAAGTATGTAAGTCATTCCTCCCTGCAAGGGAAGAAATCAACAAGATCATCAGCTAAGGAGATACAGGCTGTGATCCGGCGGGCGCTCGGGGGTCGAGCGGTTGCTGTTGTATAAAGAAATGGAATTGTGAATGAATCGTGTGTGGATAGCATCCGACGAAGGATCGATATCGAAACTATTCAGCTGATCATCGTACTCGCTCCAGAAATTCTTGGCGAAGGAGGTATTACCCTTCTTGTCCTGCTGGTGGTTTTGATCGAGGCCATTGGCCATTTTAAAGAAATCGTTGCCGGCGGCCTTGATCCGTTGCTTGCCGTCGTTGGGAATGCATTTCAGGATGAGGAAGCCATTTTCGATCTTCCTTTTTACGTACGTGTAATACTTCCCGTCTATCTGCATTTCGCCATAGTGACGTTCGAATTCACTCTGGTTGTTCTGGTAGGGAACATCAAGCGCCACGCGTAGTTCTATGAGTTGGGATTCGTCGTATTGATTATTGTCGAGCCGGTTGTCCAGGGCTATATCCGCCTTTTTCTCCATCATACCCGCGACGATGCGATAGCCGTACCAGTTGAAAAACAGTACGATG
>DATHKS010000653.1:0-5702 GCA_035488975.1 Chitinophagaceae bacterium
ATCAAATCCGTCCATTCTCGCGTTGGATAGCCGCTATCTTCTATCTGCGGCCTATGCCATTGCAGGCGACCGCAAATCTTTTTCCGCCATGCTGCCCGCTGCATTCGCCGGAGAAGAATCGGTACCACAGACGGGAGGAAGCTACTATTCTGATGTGAGAGATGAAGCCATTTCGTTGAATGCATTGATAGATGTTGACCCGGGCAACCCGCAGATCGGGGCCATGGTCAAGCATGTCGCCGATAAATTGAAGAACAGGCAGTGGCTAAGTACACAGGAACGCGCCTTCGCCTTCCTGGCGCTCGGTAAACATCTGAGAGCCGCCAATAATTCAACCGCCTCCGCAGATATCCTGGTCAATGGAAAGACCGTAGCTAAAGTAGACGGTGGCCAGTGGAAAGGAGACATGAAGGCATTGGGCGGCAATTCCGTGGAGATTGCAACGAAGGGAACCGGCAGACTTTATTACTTCTGGGAGGCCGAAGGGATCAGCGCCAGCGGATCGTACAAGGAGGAGGATAGCTACCTGAAAGTAAGGAAGCATTTCTACGATCGCTTCGGGCATCCATTGACAGGCACTACGTTTAAACAAAACGATCTCGTCATCATTGGCATCACATTGGAAAGATCCTTCTCGACAGTCATCGAAAATGTGGTCATTGCCGATCTTTTACCCGCGGGCTTCGAGATCGAGAATCCGAGGACAAAGGAAATACCCGGCATGGATTGGATCAAGGATGCGGGTACGCCAACATCTATCGACGTCAGGGACGACAGGATCCATCTCTTCGTGGATGCATATGGTAATAAACAGACGTACTACTATGCCGTCCGTGCCGTTTCACCCGGGCAATACAAGATGGGCCCGGTAAGCGCCGATGCAATGTACAATGGAGAATATCATTCGTATAATGGGGCGGGGGTGATCCGTATTGTGGAATGACTCGAATGATGTGAGACGTGAACGTGAATCGTGAAACGTGAATCGTGAATCGTGAATCGTGAAGGCACTCCGTGGTCAGCCTTCAATATTCGCGAGGCACACTTGAATATTGATATTGCGTATTGATTATTGAATATTTAAAACCAACAAGCATCCCCCAAAGAAAAAGGCTGTCAAACTCAAAGTTCGACAGCCTTTTCTAAGAATATGCTCTTCTCATTTCTTCGCGCCCATGATCGTCACAACGGGGATCTTGGAGGCATACGACAGGAGTTTGTTGGTGATCCTGTTCCAGAATCCAGGTAAGCGGAATTCCTTGATCGGGTTGACCATGATAAGGTCGGCATTGATCTTCTTGGAAAAATCCAGGGTACTCTTTGCAAGATTCTGTCCCTCCAAAAGAAAGGATTGAACAGGAATAGTGGAAATGCTCTGTACCAATTCAAGTGCAGTATCCAGGATGTTTTGACTTTTCTCATCTGCATGCTTTCTCAACGAAACAAAATAGACGGTCGATTTAAAAGCCCTTCCGAGTAAAGCCGCGAGTTTGATCTGGCGCATCGGCACCTCGCCTGAAACGGGTAACACAATTTTCTTATAGTGACAGACCAATCCGCCGGAGCGTATCGTCAACACGGGAATATTCGTCTTCTTCGCCAGGTGACTGATCGAAATAGAGGAAATGATTCTTTGAGGCAGATTAAATTTCGACAGCCCGCTTATCACGAGATCCATCTCGTATTGCTCGATGTATTTGGCCAATTGCTTCGACCGGCCGCCGGTCAGTACACTTATTTCAAGACTTCCTTCACCGCAAAGCTGTTGCTTGTAGGCAGCCTTTAGCTGTCCGAGTTTCTTTAAGGCCGTCTCAGTAGAGATATCGCTGGCGAAGGGTGAACTGAGCCTGCTGGAAACATAGACAAGGTGAATATTGCAATGGAAATTGTTCGAAAGCTCAATCGCCTTGGCAATTGCCCACTTGTTCTTGGCGGTGAAATCCACCGGCACCAGAATGTTATAGAGTTTGTTTGGCATAGGCTGTTGTTTTTGGTTTGTTATTCGGATTATTGTTTTATTATAGGATACGGGTAGTTACGCCATTGAAAACAATTCTTCGAAATTTCTTTCCTTAATACTTATGTCTGCTATCTTCTCCAGTAATTCATCCGTTGTACAAAAAGCCACTCCTTTACCTGCATATGTAATGATACATCTATCATCCTTACTATCGCCAACCGCCACACAGTTCTTCATCTTCACGTTGTATTTCTCACATATATGCTGAAGGGCATTAGTCTTACAAAACGAATGGCCACAAACGCTCTCCGGGGAGCCGAAGAAATAGGAGGGAAGATTTACTTCACCTGTCGCCTTTCCTTCGAAGAACTCCAGCTGGTGAGCTACAGAGAAATCGGCCCCTATCTGCTGCTTCACATAGTTTGTGATGAGGGTGTAGCTGTGACTGATGATACCGACCAGGTAACCCCTTTCCTTGAAATGTGCAACAACCTCTTTTATATTCTCTGCCATTCCCATATTGCCGATCACGTGAAGCAACTCATCCATGGTCCTGTTTTTCAACAGCAACCCGATGCGCTTTGTGAGAATGATCGGGTCTTTTTCATTGAAACGCAATTCCTCCAGTTTGGGCCCGAAACCGAATGCCTTTGCGCACTCATTGATGAACCTGCTCTTCAGAATGGTATCGTCCATGTCAAAGATGATCATCTTATGATAGGACGAGAGATTCTCTCTCAGCACATTGTTCATCTCCCGTTGAATCGTCTCCAGGCTATTAACGTTCTCGTGCGATAGTTCATTGCTGGTTTGACGCTGGGCCTTGCTTAGGATGGCGCGGGATACCTCCCGGCTCATTTTCCCCAAAGCTTCCCAGGCCTTACTCTTGTTCTCGATGTACCCGATATTGACTTCCTCTACCCGGGCCTTCATGAGGTACATATCAATAAGAATGCCTATGTCCACCCCATAGTCATTAAAGAATTCCAATTTCCGGAAGAACGATTTTTTACCTGCGATCATCCCGCTAAGGGGTTGCGAAAAATGCGATAAGCCCGGAAAAAGGATGGTTAACAGGGGTTTTGCCACGAGTTCCGTGACCCGCCCGGCATTCCTGGCAAAGGCGCCTTTCACAAAATCGGCTGTGTCGGCAACCAGGGGAGCGGCTAGTTTTTCAATGGATTGGTCGGGATAGGGGTCTATGTCGGCATCCAGGAAAATAATCATCTCGTTTAGGGACGCCTCGATGCCTTCCTTCATGGAAATGCCCTTTCCTCTCATCTGGCTGATGATCACTTTCGCTCCCGCCGCCTCGGCAAGGGAGACGGTATTATCCTCCGACTTATCGTCTACCACGATCACTTCGGTAACCAGGGGGCAGGCCTGACAAAAGGCCACTACCTGGCGGATGGTGTTCTCTTCATTTAAGGCGGGGATGACGACGGTAAGCATGGTTTCTTCGGGAAATTTGATTCATGAAATGCCAACAAAACCGGCTTCGGATCTCCGTTGGATTTGCGCTCACTTTAGTCAAACATCGGGCCTGAAAAAAAGCTTGGTATCAGGTAAAATATGAGCAGAACGAGCTCTATGAAAGATCGGGTGTGCACCATTAAAAGATGGTTAAGAAAAAATGATGACAGAATGAGATGGAAGGGTGCAGAATAATGGGCAAAAAAAAGTCCGGCAACTTGCCGGACTAGTGCGTTTGAATATAGATAATGATCAATAATCGTTGCTGTATCCACCACGGTCGCGATATCCGCCGCCGCCGCTACCGCCGCTGCCGCCTTTGTTGTAACCGCCGCCGCCGCCGCTGCCGCCTTTCTTAAAGCCGCCGCCACCGCCGCCGCTGCCGAAGCTTCTCATCTTGAAGCCGCCGCCGCCGCCAGTGCCACCACCTTCAGGCTTAGGACGACTTTCGTTCACTACGATGTTACGGCCATCAACTTCACTTCCATTGAGTGCAGTGATCGCTGCTTGTGCCTGGTCATCGTTAGCCATTTCTACAAAACCAAAGCCCTTGCTACGGTTAGTGAATTTGTCCAAGACGATTTTAGCAGATACTACTTCACCGTGTGAAGCAAAAAGATTTGAAAGATCCTGGTCTTTCAGGTTCCAACTGAGGTTTCCTACGTAAATGTTCATTTTGAGAAATTTTAAAAAAATAAAAGTGCTAACAGGAGACAGTAACCTATGAACATTTATCGGTTATTCGAAAAGTTCAGGACTTGTGACGCTGTAAAGAACACCAAATCACTACGAAAATAAAGTTTTTTTTTCGACACTTGCTAAATTATTTGCCCAAGCCCTTACTGAGCGGGCTTTTTGGGGTTAAGATGCTGGTTTATAAGGGGAAGCCCCGGACATGAAAAAGGGTCTTTCCGGTTAGAAAGACCCTCTTGAAATGCTATTTTGGAGCGTATTATTCAGCTATAACTTCGAATTCGATTTCGGTGGCATGGCCGTTTCCAAAATCAATGTTGGCCTTATAAGTTCCAAGCTCTTTTACTTCGTCGGTGATGCTGATCTTCCTGCGATCGATATCATACCCGCGTTGTTCACGGATAGCACGGCTAAGTTGTAACGAGGTTACACTTCCGAAGATCTTTCCGCTGGTTCCAGTCTTTGCTCCCAATTTGAGAGGACCTTCCTTCAGCTTCGCGATCACGCTATTGATCTCGGCAAGCATCTTGTCTTCCTTCTTCTTCACCTGCTTCAGGCGTTCTTCAAGTTGCTTCCGGTTGCTCGGACTGTGCTCAATGGCCAAATGGCTAGGCAGTAAAAAGTTACGGGCATACCCGTTACGGACCTTCACCACTTCATTGACGCCGCCAAGATTATCAACATCTTTAATTAAGATTACTTCCATTGTTTTCTTTTTTGTTCACCCCGGTTAAAACCAGGATCATTTTAAAAGATCTGTTACGTATGGCAAGAGCGCCATCTGACGTGCCTTCTTCACAGCATCCGAAACCTTGCGCTGATATTTCAGGCTATTGCCCGAGAGACGGCGTGGTAAAAGTTTGCCTTGCTCGTTCAGAAACTTCTTCAGGAACTCAACATCCTTATAGTCGATATAACGGATTTTGTATTTCTTAAAACGACAGAATTTCTTAACTCTCTTGTCGGTCTTAATCGCGGTCAGGTATTTAATTTCATTCTTTGCCATACTATTAAACCTCCACTGCTTTTTCAGTTCCTGTCTTTACGCCACTTCTCTTTCTCGCATTGTACTCGACGGCGTATTTATCGAGTTTTGTGCACAAGTGACGGAGTACACTCTCGTCACGAAGAAGCTGGATCTTCAGCTTCTCATTGAAGTCGGATAGCGCAGTATATTCCAACACCCAGTATAAACCAGTGGTTTTTTTCTGGATGGGATACGCCAGTGATTTTAGTCCCCAGGGATTTTCTGAAACGATAGAGCCACCGATTTCGGTAACCATGCCCGCAAATTTTTTCTGCGCAGCCTTGAACTCATCGTCGCTCAGAACCGGAGTAAAAATCACCATCAATTCGTAATTGTTCATTTACGTGTGTTTGTGATTGAAAAATTGTTGATTCTCCCGATAAACCCAACGGGGTTATCGGGGGGCGGCAAAGATAAGGATTCACCAGGGAAGAAACAAGGAAGTTTAACCAGTTCAGTAGCAGAGCAGGGAAACTGGCTTTTTCCGGGGTGCGGGTTATAATATTTTATAAATCAATATTTTATCATCTCTTCAACGCATCAGAGTAG
>DATHKS010000654.1:0-3254 GCA_035488975.1 Chitinophagaceae bacterium
CAATGTCCTTCACCCGATGGGCTATGACGCCTTTGGCTTGCCTGCGGAGCAGTATGCGATCGATCATGGCATTCATCCTGCAGCATCCACACATGCCAATATCATTAATTTCCGCACGCAGCTTGATAATATCGGATTCAGTTACGACTGGGACCGCGAGTTCCGCACCAGCGATCCCGGTTATTACAAATGGACGCAATGGATATTCCTGCAATTGTTTGCCGCCTTCTTCAACCGGCACACGAAAAAGGCGGAGAAGATAGAAGAACTGGTAGCGCTGTTTGAAAAGGAAGGCAACAAGATGCACACATCTCCTGGTGATCCGGGTCTTCGGTTCACGGCAGATGAATGGGAGAACTTCAGTGAGCAGCGAAAAATGGATGTGCTGATGGACTATCGTCTCGCCTACTGCGGTATCGGAGAGGTGAATTGGTGCGAGGCGCTCGGAACCGTATTGGCCAACGATGAGGTGATAAACGGAGTAAGCGAGAGAGGGGGATACCCGGTGGTAAGAAAGAAATTGCGTCAGTGGTACCTGCGCATCACGGAGTATGCGGATCGCCTGCTCGAGGGCCTGCAGCAAGTCGAGTTCAGCGATGCCATGAAGGAAATGCAGACGAACTGGATCGGCAAGAGCAGCGGAGCCGAGATCGACTTCGCGGTGGCAGACCAGGCTACCGGCGTCACACTACGGGTATATACTACACGGCCGGATACCATTTTTGGAGTTGACTTCATGGTGATAGCTCCCGAACATGAACTGGTAGATATCATTACCAGCAGTGGCCAGGCCCAGGCGGTAGATGACTATCTCACCTATGTAAAAAGCAGGAGTGAACGCGAGCGGATGGCGGAGAAGAAGATCAGCGGCGTCTTTACAGGCGCCTATGCATTGAATCCTTTCAATGGAAGGAAGATACCGGTATGGATCTCCGAGTATGTGCTGGCAGGTTACGGTACCGGCGCCATCATGGCCGTTCCAAGTGGAGATGAACGCGATCATAAGTTCGCCATACATTTCAATATACCCATCACCAATATTATCGGCGAATACTACAATGGGCAGGAAGCAAATCCTACCAAGGATGCCATCCTGCATAACTCGGGATTCCTCGACGGACTGGTGATGAAGGATGCCATCGATGTGGCGATCGGGGCTATCGAAGAAAAGGGTATCGGGACGCGGAAAGTGAATTACAAGATGCGCGATGCGGCCTTCAGCCGGCAACGTTACTGGGGCGAGCCCTTTCCCATCAAATGGATCGATGGCACGGCTTATCCGCTTGATGAGACCGAGCTACCATTGCTTCTTCCTGAAGTGGATACTTATGGACCCGGCCCCGGAGGCGAGGGCCCGCTGGCAAACCTGCCCGAGTGGACGGGACAACACCTCGAGACGAACACGATGCCCGGCTATGCCGGATCCTCCTGGTATTTCCTCCGCTATATGGATCCGCATAACGACAAGGTATTCGCGGATCGCAAGGCAACGGATTATTGGGGACAGGTAGACCTGTATATCGGTGGCACCGAACACGCGGTGGGGCATCTCCTGTACAGCCGTATGTGGACGAAAGGTCTGTACGATCTGGGTTATATCGGACATGACGAACCCTATCGCAGGCTCGTAAACCAGGGAATGATCCAGGGAAGCAGCCGCTTCGTCTATCGTGTCCGCGGCACGAATGAATTCGTGTCCGCAGGCCTTAAGGAAAACTATGAAACGGACGAGATCCATGTGGATGTCAATTTCGTTGATGGAGTGGAATTGGATGTAGAGGCATTCCGCAACTGGCGCACCGAATACAATGAAGCGCAATTCATCCTGGAGGATGGAAAATATATCTGTGGCACCCTGACCGAGAAGATGAGTAAGCGGTTATACAATACCGTGAATCCCGATGACCTCGTATTCAAATATGGAGCAGACACCTTCCGCATGTACGAGATGTTTCTCGGTCCGGTGGAAATGAGCAAGCCCTGGGACACGAAGGGCATTGAAGGCGTTCATCGTTTCCTGAAGAAACTCTGGCGGCTCTTCTACGATGACACGAAGGGAAGGGTGTGGACGGAAGAGAAGGCGACGGACGCGGAGTTGAAAGTATTGCATCAGACCATTCGCCGCATCGGGAATGATACCGAGCGGTTCAGTTTCAATACTGGAGTGAGCGGTTTCATGATAGCGGTGAATGAACTCACCGACCTGAAGTGTACAAAGAAAGAGATTCTCGCGCCCCTGCTTATACTTCTCACTCCTTATGCGCCGCATATTGCGGAGGAACTCTGGCTGCAGCTGGGAAATGCAGGTAGTATTCTCGACGCCAGCTACCCGGTATTCGAGGAGAAGTATGTGAAGGAAAACAGCAAAGAATATCCCGTGTCGGTAAATGGAAAACTGCGCACCACAATGAATATCTCTCTCGAGGCGACACAGCCCGAGGTGGAGGGCCTGATACTGGATAATGCAATTGTCAGGAAATGGATGGACGGAAAGCCGGCGAAGAGGATTGTGTATGTGAGGGGGAAGATGGTGAATGTGGTGGTATGAGGAGAGTTCGGTCTGTTAGAAAGTCAAAATTCAAAAGTAAAAATTCAAAAAGGCGTGATGGGCGAAGTGTTCCATCGTACCAGGAAAGTACAGAGGAGGCTTGAAAAATTAGATTAAGAATGAGAATTGGGTTGCGCAAAAAACAAAAGCCCTTCCTGGTAGCACGACTTTTTTAATTTTTACTTTTGAATTTTGACTTTCTTCCCTCGCCATGTGTTTGTGATTAAACAATTTGTAATTTCAATGGCTAAAAACTGCTTCATGAAGAAATTACTACCGGCATTCGCCTTACTATTTGCCCTGCAGGCGATGACACAGGCAACTCCCTCCTATTTTCTTTCCAGTCCTTCTCTTACCCCCGATGGTCAATCGGTGGTCTTCAGTTTCGAAGGCGATATATGGAAGGCAAATGTCAGGGACGGACAGGCCTTTCGATTGACGGCTATGCAGGGATATGAGACAAACGCAAAAGTTTCGCCGGACGGCAAATGGATCGCCTTCACCGGCAGGCAATATGGGAATCCCGATGTCTTCATTATGCCGGCGAATGGCGGCGAGGTGAAGCAGATCACCTATCACAGTGCGGGTGATGATGTGAGCAGCTGGAGCTGGGATTCCAAATACATTTACTTCAATAGCGGGCGCATGGGACAGACGGCCGGCTACAAAGTAAGCGCGGAAGGTGGCACACCACAGCGGGTCTTCG
>DATHKS010000655.1:0-4687 GCA_035488975.1 Chitinophagaceae bacterium
CTGCGCCGAGTATCCCAATCAGGATTTTGTTTCTGTTAGTCATAACTGAACTATTTAAGAGTTAAGGAAATATAGTATCCCCTAAGACATAAAAAACCGTACCAGAATGAAATGTCGTCATTTTACCGAATAGTCTTGCCAACTAGATCTATTCTCATGGCTATTTATTGATAAACAGCCAATAGGGGTGTTAAACAAAGAGCCTGTGCAAACGCACAGGCTCCCTTAAAAACTTTTTGTGGCTTATTCTCCCCATATCTCTTCCTTTCCCGTCAGCCACTTCTTCACCTGGTCCGTCGTCACTGATTTAGGACGTTCTAATGGGAAACCCAGTGCCCGGTCCCAGCAAATGCTGGCCAATACGCCCAATGCGCGGCTAACACCAAAAAGCACCGTATAATATTCGTATTCCTTCATTCCGAAATGAACGAGTAGTGATCCACTGTGTGCATCCACGTTCGGCCAGGGATTCTTTATTTTCCCCAGCGATTTAAGCACCGGCGGCACCGCCTCATAAATATTCCAAACGGTGTTCACCAGTTTATCATCCGGCATATGCCTCTTTCCAAATTCCATTTGTGCAGTGAAACGGGGATCGGTCTTCCTTAATACGGCATGACCATAACCGGGAACAACCTTTCCTTCGCTCAGGGTCTTCTTCACGTATTCGGTGATCTGCTCCTTCGTGGGCTCTTCCGTATCCAGCTCCTTCTGCATTTCGAAGATCCATTTTATCACTTCCTGGTTCGCCAGCCCATGCAAGGGACCCGCAAGCCCGTTCATACCGGCTGCAAGGCTCAGGTAGGCATCACTCAGCGCCGAACCGACAAGATGCGTAGCATGCGCTGAGACATTCCCACCCTCATGATCGGCATGAATGGTCATATACAATCTCATCAATTCCTTGAAGGTATCGTCTTCATAGCCCAGCATATGGGCGAAGTTGCCAGCCCAATCCAGCAGTCCATTGGGCTGGATGTGATCACCAAACTTATACTTCCTTCGGTAGATGTAGGCAGCTACGCGGGGCAGGCGGGCGATCAGGTCCATCGCATCATCGAATGTGGCCTCCCAGTAATCCTTCTTATTGAGACCTGCGGCATATTTCTTGGAAAATTGGCTTTCCGTCTGGAGCGCCATGATGCCAACCACGAACTGCGTCATGGGGTGCGTATTGATAGGCAGGGCTTCGATGGTATGAAAAACATGATTGGGAACATGGCTGCGGCGCTGAAGGACCGAGGTCACGTGATGTACATCCTCTTCCGTTGGGAGCTCACCTATCAGCATGAGATAGAACAGGCCCTCGGGCAAAGGCTCCGAACCGCCGGGCGCCTTCGGCAATTTTTCTTTCAGTTCGGGGATCGAATAACCACGGAACCGGATTCCTTCCTGGGCGTCGAGCAGGGAAGTCTCGGATACCAGGCCCGTCATTCCACGCATTCCCTGGTAGATCTGGGAAAGCTGAACTTCACCTATCACCTTCGTACCATGCTCCTTGAGGAGATCCTTTATTTCAATCCCTAACTGATCAGCCTTGGCTTTAAACCTTTCTTTTAATACTCCCATGAGGATCCGTTTATAAAATTTCGACGAAAATAATGAAGGACTAAAGGTAGTTAATGGGCCCTGTGGTAACAAAAATTTGAAAGATATTGTTGCCTATTTTACTCAAACATAATAAACGCGTTATGGTTGAATAACGATGAAAATAATCGCGCATTCTGCCACATTCGGAATGACGAACTACGATCGTGTATTTTACTTCGGCGTTCTCCTATACATCCAGAATGCCACGATGGAAAATGCGATATTAGGCAACCAGGCTGCAAGCAATGGAGGCAGGTTGCTCTTGGTGGCGAAGACCGTCGAGAACCTGTCCGACATGATGAAGAGTGCCGCCGTAACAATGCCGGTCGCCAGGTGAACCCCGCTTCCTCCTCTCGTTTTACGACTTGCCAGCACCACGCCGATAATGGTTAGCAGGAGCACGGCAGCCGGCGTGGCCGTTCGACGAAAACGCTCCACCTTCAATGCACTCAATCCTTCGGTTCCCCTTGTTTCCTCCTGCTCAATGAATGCAACGAGTTCGGGCGTTGTGAGCTTATCCTTCAGGTATTCATCCTTTCGTAGTTCATATGGCTTCAGACTGATATTGAGGGTAAGCGTAATGTACTCCGTGATCTTTTCTCCCATGCTATCCACTCTTCTCACCACCGCATTGCTGAGTTTCCACTTATTTAATGCGGTATCCCACACGGCGTAGTTGGAGCGGATATTATATACCACCTTATCATTCTGCACGCGGTCCAGGAAGAATCCCTGGGCGGATTTGGTTGCCGTATCGAAATTCTTAATGCCGATATAGGTAATGGAATCGATACGCCGGTAATAGCAGTTCCAGCAGGTTGAATTATTCTGAATATTCTTGGTAGGGTCCGTCTTGTCAATATAGTTTGCCTGGAAGGCGCTGCGGATGCCGTTGGCGCGCGGGATCAGGTACCGGTTGCCAACCCAGAGCAGCAGGCCGAGCAGCAAACCACCGACTATGTAGGGGCGGAGCATCCTGTTGTAACTGGTACCGCTGGCAAGGATGGCGATGATCTCGGATCTTGCCGCAAGCCGGCTCGTAAAGAATATCACGGCAATAAAAACGAACAGGGGATAAAGGAGTCCCCAGATGAAAGGGACAAATCCGAAATAATATTGCTTGATGATCTGGGTTGTACTAAGTCCCGTCTTAACGAAATCATCCGTTTTCTCGCTACTATCCACGGCAACGGCGACCACCATGAACAACATCATGCAAAAGAAGAAAGTGACCAGGAATTTTTTAAGTATATACCAATCGATCTTACCCATGCCGTGTTCCGCCGGGTGGCGGTAATTATGTAGTTAAGCCGGAAATTTTTTAAATGAACAGCCGATCCTGTTTTTCGTCATGCGAAGTAACAGAATTTGAGGGGAATGAAATGTGAAAAACTGGCAATGGGAACATCCCGGGCGGCCAGTTAATAGCTATGGAAGTAAATGGGCAAAAAAAACCTGTCGCCCGCGCTGAGTCGATACGGACGACAAGTATTTACGATTCGGCCCTAGAAAAAAAGGGGGGTCTAATGATTAACGGGTTTTGATTCCCTTTTGCAAAGGTGCAGGCATGTAGGTTAATAGGCAACCGATCTTCCACCCAAATTTCAACCGTGTTTTAACGGTACGGCTACCCGTTTTATCACCCCTTTTTCAAGTAACGCATTGTATATCAGCAGATGTTTAATAACTTGCGGAACCAAACCACCTAAATCAATACTACATGGCAAACCGGCCCATCCCTGTTGCAGTAGCCACGGGAATGATCAGTGAGTATCTCTCCTATATGAAGGCTGAGAGCATCGGAAAACAGTCCCAGTATGTGGGCTTCAATTCTCCTGAACTACTTAAATGGCTTGAAATGGTATCCCCCTACATGGACGAACTCAGGATATGCTTCGGCATCTATCCTCCCGGCCATGAAAGTGCGGGTCTCATTACTACAATACTCTGGCCCTATAAGAATGGCGCTCCCGCCAAAAAATCGACGGGCTCTGAAGGAAAGGGCGACGGCGGCGGTGGTGATCTCGAACCTTATAATGAAGGCCAGACAGGTCCATGATCAAAACAATATTATTTTTTATTTACCTGGCGGCGATTGTCTTCAGCGCCGTAATGGCCATCATATGCCACAGGTCGATCAGGAGAAGGAACATGTCCGTCATGGTGCCTTATCTTTCGCTGGTATCCCTGATGGAGATCTTCGTGTATATAAGTCATGCTCAGAAGTGGGGGGTCAATGCAACATTCATTTACAATATCTATAAGATCATTACCGTCCTAGCATTCGCGTTCCTCTATTACCGTATTCCCTTTATGAATGCTTCCAGGAAGCTGATCGCCGTTCTAACCGCCTGTTACCTTCTGGCTGCGATCTTCTCCTATACTTTCTGGATTTCCATTTTCGCCCTCGATACCTATCTTACCCTTTTCCGCGGTTTCGTGATCACTTTCTTCGCCGTACTCTTCCTTCATCGCTTCTTTTACCTTGATGATGGTGCGGAGGAAAAATTCTGGCGACCCGTCGTATGGGTCACTACCGGCGTCGCGGCCTTCTACCCTGTTATCAGTATTACCGCTTCATTTTCCCTGTACCTTTTCCAGCACGATGCCACACTTTTCGGACTCAAGCTCTACCAGACCATCCCCCAGGTTATGAGTATTTTTATGTACAGTTGTTTTAGTTATGCCTTCTACCTATGCAGAAAGAAAAATTAGATATCGCCCTCTCCTTTGCAGCCGCCTCGCTGTTCGTATTGCTGTTTGTGATCGCTGCAGTCATGCTCTTCAGGATATACCTGAAAAGAAAGAACAAGTTATTACTCGAAAAGGAAATGATGGGTATCCAGTTCGAACAGACCTTGCTGCAGTCAAAGCTGGAAATACAGGAGCAGACCTTCGCCGACATCAGCCGGGAGATTCACGATAATATCGGCCAGGTCCTGAGCCTGGCGAGAATAAACCTGAATACAATACGGTCCGAGAATGATGCCGCCAAGATCGATCTCGTGGATGAACTAATGGGAAAGGCCATCCTCGATCTTCGCACTCTCAGTCATTCCCTCGATACTGACCTCATACGCAATAAAGGCTGGGGTAC
>DATHKS010000656.1:0-2488 GCA_035488975.1 Chitinophagaceae bacterium
GGTGATGCTCATTCCCATGTTCATCGCCGGTCCCTGCAATGTGAGGGAGGTAATGGAGCCTATCTGGATGGCGAGGGGATCGGGCATCGTCGCATTGGGATAGCCTTCAGGGTAATTAGGATATTCCGTATTCAGGTATCTCCCGGCCCATCCCGTATTCACTACCTCCTCGCTTGCAGAGCCGCTCATCCAGATGTCGGTTGCACGGAAATGCGAGAAGTTCGGCGATGGGTAGCCTACCGATTGCACGATATTCAGCTTCCCGTCATTGTACATCTTCTGCATACCTGTCATGGCAGGATGCAGGCCGGTCTGTGCATAGCCCGCCAATGGAAGTATCTTGGCCTCTGCAATGGCCACGTTGCTCCTGGCATTATAATAATCACTGTAGGTAGAAATGGGTATCACCATATTCAATCCATCGTTACCACCGCTCAATTGCACGATCACCAGCACGTGGTCCGTTTCAATAGCAGGATTCATCAATGCCTGCATCAAAGGTGAATTGGAATTGAATGCCTTTACCGAGTAGCCATCCACCACTGCTGGTAGGACCGCTGCCGCGGGCAAGGTATTTTTTAGAAATTCTCTTCTGCGCATAAGCTGGTTTTTAGGATAATTGGTATTCGGAAAGGTTCATCAGGTATTGGTAAAAACTTTTAAGCCTGTTTGCAATGATGGCGACCGTGGCCGTGTTGGTAGGATCCGCGAGGTATCCATTCCAGGCATTCGTCCAGTAGTAGTCCTGTGTCTGGCCGCTAAGCAGTATCGATTGCTTGATATGTTGTTTTGATGCATCGGAGATCGGCACGCGATAGAGGATCGCCAGCGCATCATTGACCAGGACGTTCGGATCGCCGGGATTTGAAAGCGTCTTGGTGAATGCGATCGTATCGATCTGAATCGTCTTATTGTTCCGGGTGTAGCCGTTCCAGGTCATGCTATCCGTGAACTGGTTTCGCTTGGGAAGGGTATCGTGATTGATCCATATCTCGTGGAAACCGGGCGCCTGGTAGTAAGCCGGCCACCCCGATACATCGGGAGGATCCCCGATACTTTGCCCCATGCGGTCCATTGAATTAAGCAGGTATCCCCACATCGCATAGCTGTCATTGTATTCCGTTGCCGCTGGCGGTATCACCACTCCATACTCGCGCATGCAACCGACCACCTGGTCTACCGGGGGCTTGATCAGACAGCCCTGGTTGAGCACATCGAAGAAATGCTCACTCTTCAACATGGCCGTCAATACTGCCTTGATATCATAATTGCTGTTGCGGAAGATCAGTGCCATCGGTTCAATAACATTCGACTCGGCCGCCGCATCGATCTCGTAATACACGAACCAGCGGTAGAGGCTACGGCAGATATACTTCGACACCTCATCCTTTGCAAGTAGCATGGTGATCAGGTCGTCGGTCTCCAGGGCACCGGCTGCGCCGCTTTGCCCGGTAATATTGGTATTGGAATAATAGGAAGAGAATTGTTTGTTGTTCGTATCGTGTTTTGTATCGTCGAAATAAACATCGAAGGTGGTAGGATTGATCCGCCAGCCGGTGAGCACGCGGGCGGCCTTGCGCACATCGTCCTCGGTATAGGCAACCACCGGTCCCTTTCCCTGTGTAAAGAGTTCCATCAACTCGCGGCCATAGTTTTCATCCGGTGCCGATGCCGAGTTGAGATATCCGTTCAGGTAGATCAGCATTCCCGGATCCACCGTCACATTCTTCACGAGTGCTTTGAAATTACCGAGGCAATTCTTCCGGAGAAGATCATTGTGTCTATAAACGAAATGCGAGATACCGATCGTATTCGTTTCCGTTCCGAAGTGATCGGCCCAGAAGAGGGTCAGCTTCTCACGGATACTACGATCCTGGTTTATCATAACGCCAACCCACCATCTCTTGAATGGCGTGCGGCGTGCCTCGTTGAGGTCATCATCCGTATCGTTGGGATTATTTATCCAGGTAGCGCCGGCAGTCACCGCTGCATCGGGCGTATCCATGCTGTAATCGTTAACCGGAGGCAATGGTAAAGCAGCGGATGAATTGAGGAGTTCATCGATGGCCTGGTCCATACTGCGAGCAGAGAAATAGTCGATGTCCGCCTTCACGGAACCGAACATGGTTCGCTTCAGCAGATGCTGCACTTCATTACGCGTCCATGGACCAGCGTATTCATTTAATCCTGATTGTGTGCGGAAGGTCCGGGCGGGAGGGGCAATAGCAATTTTCTTTCGCCTGGCCGTGAGGAAGTCGCGTCTGTCCATAGGTATTGTTTTGGTTCCGGCTTTTCGCTGGATATTCGGTCTTGGATAACACCTATAATTTACAAATATCATTCCCCAAATGCGCGGATCGGGCAAATACACGACAGTGCTCGTAAAACCACGCGGCGCATGGTTTTGAGCAGGGTATATTTCTCATCTGATTTTACGATGAAATAATCCAAAAGATCTTTTTGACTTAGTTCAGAAAGCCTATTGCTT
>DATHKS010000657.1:0-4289 GCA_035488975.1 Chitinophagaceae bacterium
CTGATACAGGAAGCGATCGAGTCGCTCGATTTTTCCCGGCATAAAATAGAAGCAGACATTCCATCGGAGGATGTGTCCATAACCATCGACAATCAGAAAATGTCCCAGGTGCTGGTCAATCTTCTCACCAATGCGTTGAAATATTCAAAGCCGCACTCGCGGATCCTCGTTACGGCCATTCGTCTCGGTGACCAGGCCAGGATCAGCGTTAGCGATGAGGGTGTTGGCATAGCCGCCGCTCATCTCGAGAAGATCTTCAATCAATTCTATCGCATCTATTCCACGAGCAACTCGGCAAAGGGCATGGGCCTTGGCTTATATATCTCGAAAGAGATCATGGAGGCGCACCTTGGAAAGATCTGGGCGGAAAGCATAGAGAAGAAAGGCTCCACCTTCCACATACAATTCCCGATCGATCGGGCAAAAGGTCTTTCCTGATCAAGACCCCAGCAACAAATTAGCCAATTCGACAATTAGCAAATGTGCCAATGGACATGTTATTCGAAATCTCTAAGGAATTTAGAGGCTTCATTTAGCACGTCATAATTTGCATATTGGCACATTTCCGAATTGGCTAATTACTCCTCATAAATAATGGTAACCACTTATAACCAATTGCTCCTATCTATTTCAGGTGCGTACTATGCACTTTAATCATTATTTTGCGAATATTAAAGATTACGATGATTTGCTGAATCGTATTAATCCAACACCCACAGCGACAAGTCTAAGGTTGAAATCATATAAAGTCAAAATTCAAAAGTAAAAATTCAAAATGGCGTGCTGGTGGGAGTCAACAATCAAAAACTCCACAGTCATAAAATGAAACTTCGACAATCACGCATTTTTGACTTTTGACTTTTTAATTTTGAATTTAGAATTTCCGCTCAAGTTAACCATCAGAATCTAATCCCTGACATGAACCAAATCTCTGCCGCTAAAAAGGCGCGATCAATCCGATCCTTTGCCACGCTGGTTTTCCTGGCCATTCTTCTCTCGCTAGTGAATGACGGTCTCTGTCAAACACGCGATACTCTTCCCCCAAAGGCATTGAAACAAATGAGTCTTGAAGAACTCATGGATGTAGAGGTCTCATCCGTGTCCAAGCGATTGGAAAAACTCACCGAGGCCGCTTCCGCTATCCAGGTCATCACGCAACGGGACATTCATAGCTCCGGTGCGAAGACGATCGCGGAAGCCTTGCGCCTGGCGCCGAACTTACAGGTGGCGCAGGTGAACTCCAGCCAATGGGCAATCAGCGCGCGCGGCTTCGACAATGTGCTCGCCAATAAGTTGCTGGTACTGATCGATGGCCGCACAGTGTACACACCATTATATGCAGGCGTATTCTGGGATGTTCAGAATCTCATGCTGGAGGATGTAGATAGGATCGAAGTCATCAGCGGTCCTGGCGGAACCCTATGGGGCGCCAACGCCGTAAATGGTGTGATCAATATCATTACAAAGAGTTCGAAGGACACGAAGGGATTGTTCGCCGAAGGCGCAATCGGCAGCAATATGCCCGGCCTCGCCAGCCTTCGCTATGGCGGCAAGGTCTCGAATGATCTTTCCTATAGGATATATGGCACCGGGTTTAGAATGGGTAGTACCATCGATACGAATAATCTCAAAGCAAAGGACAACTGGTCTATGATCCAGGGAGGCTTTCAATTGAACTGGGATCCATCCCCCCGTAACAAGATCAGCCTTCAGCAAAATGTCTATGGTGGCAGACCTAATCCAGATGGCCGTGATCAATCGATCGTGGCACGAGGCGACAATACCACCTTCCGCTGGGATCACCAGATCTCGGAAAAATCCGGCTTCCAACTCCAGGCATATTATGATCATACCTGGCGTAACTTCCGGAATGCCTTCACCGAGGACCTTAAGACATACGATATAGACTGGCAGAACCATTACCAGGTCGGCAAGCGGAATATCTTCACCTATGGCTTGAATTTCCGGTTGATGGATCATGCCGTTACAAACCTCGAATTATTTGCTTTTCTCCCGGAGCGAAAGCGTCTCTATCTCTATAGCGCATTCCTACAGGATGAGATCATGCTGGTAAAAGACCGGCTGCGACTCACGATAGGCTCTAAGATCGAGCATAACAGTTATACAGGTTTCGAATATCAACCCAATGTCCGGCTCGCATGGACGGCGGCCAGGAATAACATGGTATGGGCAGCCGTTTCCCGTGCAGTGAGAACACCGGCGCGGATTGACCGCGACTTCTTCCTCTATATCATACCAAATCTCGCGCTGATAGGAGGAAGTGATGATTTTTCGTCGGAGAGCGTACTTGCCTACGAACTCGGCTGGAGGCTTCAGCCCCTGGAAGATCTTTCCATATCTTTAGCTACATTCTATAATGTATATGATGATATAAGGAGCGCGACTCCCGGACCGCTACCCTTCTTTATCCCGATAACTTTCGGGAATGCTGTGAAAGGGAATTCGTACGGAGTTGAGCTATCCGCGACAAAACAGGTCAACAGTTGGTGGAACCTTCGCGGCGGATATACATTCCTGAAAAAAGATCTCTCTGTGAAACCGGGAACCGTGGATGTCAATGGAGCAAGCGCAGAGAGTGACGATCCTACTCACCAGGTCATGGTCCAGTCATCGATGGATATTCCAGGCGGCATCCAGGTAGGAACGGTGATACGCTATGTCGATAAATTACCGCAGCCGCATGTTGCAGCGTATCTTGGACTCGATCTGCGGCTCGGCTACAACCTGGGCAAACACGTGGAACTATCCGTTGTCGGACAGAATATCCTTGACAAACGCCATTATGAATTTCTTCCTACGTCGCCATCTCCAAGGCAGATGGAACGCAGTGTTTACGGGAAGATAATATGCAGACTATAAAAGTGAGAGTACAAGCATCGATAAGATATCGCGGAAAAAATGAATGGCTATTCCAGGCTCTGTTCATCCTGTTGTTCGCGCTGAATGGCCACGGCCTGCCAGCCCAACCAGCGCCTTCACGCGAGTACCAGCTTAAGGCCGTCTTTCTCTTCAACTTTACACAGTTCGTCGATTGGCCGCCTACTTCCTTCGATGCAGATGAATCGCCCCTCGTCATAGGCATACTCGGCGCAAATCCCTTTGGATCCTTTCTCGAAGAAACCGTTTCAGGCGAGAAAATAAACGGGCACCCGGTAACAGTCCATTATTGTCAAAGCGATGAAGATGCGCAAAACTGTCACCTTCTCTTCGTCAACCTGCCCGATGTAAAAAAACGAAAAGCGATCATCACGACATTGAAAGGGAAGAACGTACTGACCGTAAGCGACGCCTCCGATTTTTCGAAACTGGGAGGCATGATCAAATTCTTCACCAGCAACAATAAGATAAAGCTCCAGGTAAATCTCGAGGCAACGAAAGAAAGCGAACTGGTGCTAAGCTCGAAACTGTTGCGACTGGCCGAAATATTCAAATCGGAGAAGAGCAACTAATGATGCTATACAAGAACATACCGATTCGGAAAAAGCTCCTGAGGATCGTGTTCCTTATCAACGGGATTGTCTTGTTCGTGACCTGCGTTACATTTTTCATATATGAATTCTACATCTTCCGGAAGACCACCAGCGAGAAACTATCTACAATCGGGAAGATCATTGCAGCGAACAGCACGGCCGCACTCGCCTTCCAAAATGCCGACGATGCCAAAGAGATCCTGGCAGCCTTAAAGGCCGAACCTCATATCGTGGCCGCGAGCCTCTACGATAAAGACGGGAAAATATTCTCGAAATACGCTACCACGGCGCGAGAGAGCGTCTTTCCCGTTAGTCCCGGCGTCGCAGGCTTCAGCTTCACCAATTCTTATCTCGATGGATTCACACCGGTCACCCAGGACAACAGGCAATTGGGCACATTGTACCTGAAATCGGATATGGGAGACATGTATGAAAGGCTACGCCTCTACGGCACTATCGTCGTACTCGTGCTGGTAATATCGTTTTTTCTCGCCTATGTCCTGGTCAGGTTCCTGCAAAAAAGCATCTCCACTCCTATACTTGCGCTGGCGCAAACGGCAAAGGTGATCTCCGACCAGAAGGTATATTCCGTACGGGCGGTTAAAATGGGCAATGATGAATTGGGTACGCTCACAGAGGCATTCAATCATATGCTGGACCAGATAGAGCAGCAAAATAGAAACCTGGTCGAGTTCAACCAAAACCTGGAGCAGAAGGTACTGGAGCGAACCGAACAACTGGAGTCGGTAAATAAGGAACTGGAAGGGTTTTCGTATTCCGTTTCCCATGACCTTCGGG
>DATHKS010000658.1:0-3852 GCA_035488975.1 Chitinophagaceae bacterium
TCACGATGAGGTCGAGGTCGCCATCATTGTCCAGGTCCGCATAGGCGCCGCCATTAGAGAAAGATGATTTTGTCAGTCCCCATTCCTTCGTCGTATTCTCGAATGAGATACCGCCCTCATTCCGGAAGGCATAGTTCGGAAGATTCACGACCGGAAGCGAATGCGCCATGGCGAGCGAAAGATTAGCCTTGCCGCCTCCCTGTCCATTGTCATAGGAAATATAATCGAGGTCGGTCACATCGCGGGGCAGGCCATTCGTGATGACCATGTCGCGGTAACCGTCATTGTCGAAGTCTGCAACAAGCGGGCACCAGCTCCAGTCAGTCTGGTAAGTGCCGGCCATGAACCCGATATCGGTGAACACGGGGTGACCGAGTGGCGTGAGGCCACTATTCAGCTGCAGCACATTCCTGACGTACTGGTGTGTGTAGCCGAACTGGCTGCTGTTAAAATAATTATAGTATTCGTTTCCACTCAGCATTCTTTTCTTCCGCAGGTTGTCCTCCGGCAGCATCTCCAGCGAGATGAGATCAGGATACCCATCGTTGTTTATGTCCACGATGTCCGTCCCCATCGCATTCCAGGAAGTATGCCTGAAGTACTCGCCGAGCCTGTCGGTGAATGTGCCGTTCCCATTGTTGATATACAAAACGTCGTTGGACACAAAATCATTGGCGATATAGATATCGGGCCAGCCATCCCTGTTGAAATCGGAAATGGCTGCCGCGTGACCCCAGCCCTCGCTCAGCAGTCCGGCCGCCGCCGTAACGTTCGTGAACGTGCCATTACCGTTGTTGCGGTAAAGACGATCGGTATTCAATGCACTTCCATCATTGACCTTCGGCCGGAACCGGATAGGCGTCTTCGGATCATATAGTGCATTGACCACGAGAAATAGATCGGGATCTCCATCACGGTCGTAGTCCATGAAATAAGCCTGCGTACTGAAACTGTTGTCATCGAGGCCGTATGCCTTCGCCGATTCCCTGAACGAAGGGTTGCCCTTTGCATCGGTGCCCCGGTTGATGTAGAGCAGGTTGGTCCGCAATAATGGATCCTTCCAAAAGGAGGCGGAGACATAGATATCGAGCCAGCCGTCCCCATTGATATCGATCACGGACACGCCGGTACACCACCTGCCCTCTCCGCCTACACCCGCCGCATCCGTCCTGTCTTCGAAATGCAAGTCACCTCTATTAATGTATAGCCGGTTCCCGACCATGTTGCCGGCAAAATAGAGATCGGCGAGCCCGTCGTTGTTGAAGTCCCCCACACCCACGCCGCCACCATTGTAGATGTTCGCCTGGTTGAGGATATTAAGCGTGTCATTCTCCGAAATGGTATTGGTGAACGATATGCCTGATAAAGAGGAAGGAAGGAGCCTGAAAAGCGATGCAGGCTGCTGCGTGTTCCCGGGAAATCGCAAAGCCAGGAGAAGGATGAGCAGGAGGAGCCGGGAGATAGATAGATGGCGCATCGTTGAGTGAAGAAAAAAATATTCGGCCGGATTAGGTATTCATTTCCGGTCATTATTTGTAAAAAATGTTACATAGATCGAGAATCATGTCAGCCCGGGGAAGACGCTAACCTGATCAATTGTGAGGTCTTTGGGAGTCATTTTGCGAAAAATTTCCTACATTACGGTTGATTTACAAGCTTCGCATTAGTAATAGTTAATTATCCTGCTTTCCTCTCGCATTATAGTTAGTCTTACTTCTTGCTTTCTTTTTTCTTTTTCGGTGAACAAATGCTCAAATTTCGAAGGCGGCATCGTCTGCTTTTACCGGGCTATTCACCTGCATGCCTGCCGGATCACCGGTAAACTGGCCTTCTCTGAAGGGGATGAAGAACCCTTCTAACAAAATACCCGTATATAGTAAAATTAAAATTATGGCATTTATCGATAATATACTTCAGGCCCCAACATATGGATGGGCTGATGCAGACGGAAAACTGATCGTTCCAACTACTAAGCAACTCTGGAAGGAAGCCTTTTCCCGTGTCAATATCTTCAAGTCGAAGAAGAATTGGATCTCCATGGTAGACTGGCTGATGATCGGCTGTCTCCTTCCCTTCTTCTATGTGTTCGTGGTCTATTACTTTTCATGGCAACTGGTGATCGCCATCGTTGTCTACAGCATGATCATCATGGGCACTCACGGCACCATCTGGTTTCACCGTTTTGGCACCCACCGGTCATATAAGTTCAGTCATCCCATCTGGCGTTTCATTACCCAGAACCTCGTCATCAAGACCTTGCCCGAAGAGACCTACATCGTTTCGCACCACGTTCACCATTCCAAATCCGATCAGCCCGGGGATCCCTATAATGCGCGCGGTGGATTCCTGTATTGTATGCTGGCGACCGTGAACCACCAGGCGATCTCGAAAACGCTGTCGGAAGCAGACTATAAAAAGGCTACGCGGTTCATGAATCATACCGGTGTCTGGTTAAATAATTACAAGCAATACAGGAAATGGGGCTCACTTGCCAGCCCATTCTATACGGTGGCGCTTTGGGTCCTTAACTGGGCATTCTGGTATACCGTGTTGTTTTTCATCGGCGGTCACGGACTCGCCTGTGCGCTCTTTACCGCTGCCATGCTTTGGTTCATTCTCGTCAGGGCCTTCAACTATACGGGTCATGGAAAGGGCGAGGAGAAGCATATAGATGGTATTGACTTCGACCGCAGCAATCTTTCGATCAATCAATCGAGGCCGGGCTTATTTGCCGGTGAGTGGCATAACAATCACCATTTGTTCCCGGGAAGCGCCAGGGCCGGCTTCCTTCCTTACCAGCTCGACCTGGCCTGGATCTATATCTACTGCCTCTATAAGATAGGCGCCGTATCGTCCTATCACGATTCAAAGAAGGATTTTCTCCGAAAATATCATGCAGGGAAAAAAGTGGCCGCCAACCCCGCATTTAAAGCTTCCTACCAGGAATAGCGTATCTTGCTGGCGAAATGACTACAATGGACAAGAAAAGCTTCAACTATTACTCGAATCATCATACGAAGTCGTTTCCTGAACAGAAGCAACTGATCACCTATACTTTCAATGATATTCAGATGGCCATTGTAGGTATCGTAGAGGAGAAAGACAATCTCATTTACCTCTATGAATACCGCGGAAAATATGTGGGTATCGAATTCTTCATTTCCTTCTCAAAGCAATCCACGTCTTACAAGCTCCTTACGGTTAGTGAGGCTGCGTGATAGCAGGCTTTTGCCTTCCGACAAACTTTTCTCGCTGACGCATGATGAACCTGCGTAAATGTATGGTGATGCATATAGCATATGTCTCACCAATAAAGAAATGCCAATTTAGCACGCCATGTCCCATAGGGGCATTTGGTCGGTAGAAAAATTTGTCGGCGTGGGGATTTCGCGTTCCTTCGGAACGCTTGATAGGGTTTCCGCATAATAAACCGCACGAGTGGTATAGGTATCGATTTCTTCAGCTTTCCCTGATTTTGACCAGCTTGTCACGCGTTCCGAAGGAACGCTGGGCAAGCTCTTTTTGATTTTCTACCAACCAAATGTCCCTACGGGACAAGACCCTAATCATTCAGCAAACATTCATCTTCCCATAATCGTGAACCCCTGCCGTCTTTCCGGTCAACGTCTTTTTTGCCGGTAAGGCGGCAAGACGGGAAGGATACAGACGGCTACAAACCAGGAATTCTGCTGAAACAAATACGAGGCTGTTCTTTTGACTGTCACGGCTCGCTAGTGCAAGCTACGCCCTTTAGGGCGAGGCTTTCAGCTTCTAAAAATCTACCTAAATTGGGAGATGGAAGATACCAGAAAAGGGGGTCACACGGTACATCAATTGCACGTTCATGTGATA
>DATHKS010000659.1:0-4372 GCA_035488975.1 Chitinophagaceae bacterium
TCACAGCAGCAACTTTACAACACTTTGCTCCACCGGAACAACGGCCATTCATAACTGGTCAGGCATGATTGTACCAAACGCGCCAAGCCCGGGCGATCTTTGCCCCAGCGGGGCAACATGTCAATAGCCGGATTGCCCCAAAATATATTTCTTGCTATCAATGTTCGTGGATGATAACAATTCGACGTATTCTTCTCTGAACATTTTTTTTCTAAACATGTTGCCCCGCTGGGGCAAGGGATTCATTTGGATTTGCTTTGCTACAAACATATTGCCCCTCTGGGGCAAGGGTCGTTTATAATTGGTCCACGATGTGTCAAGGTCAACGGGTCGCTGCTGCTACAAACATGTTGCTCCTCCGGGGGGCGAGGGTCGTTTATAATTGGAGCACGATGTACGTGTCAAAGTCATGGGTCGCTGCTATAACAAACTTAATGAGAAGCCCCCCGTATTATGCGGAGGGCTTCTCATTTTATAGACAATCGTGCTCTACAAATCGTAGCACGCATCATTATCAAATTATCAAATTGCCAAATTATCAAATTAGCAAAAGCTTGTTATTTCAGCAGTTTCAGTAGCTTGTCATTCAGCTTCACATAATCATCATTCTTCGCAACAATGGCCAGTTCTTTCGAGCGGGTGGCGGCGGCTCTTGCTTCGGTCTTCTTACCCAGCTTTGCGAGGCAATTCGCCCACTGATGCTGTACCCAATAGGCATCGGGTTGCGCTTCGATGGCTTTGTTGAACCAGTCGAGGGATTTGCTAAGATCCTTTCCATTTTCCATGTAATACAATGCCGCCTGGTAGTAAGGTGGCTTGTCGGTCTTCATGGCGGCGTCGATGCTGGCCATTATTTTCGCATCTGTCTCCGTGGTGATCGGCAGGCTTACGAGGGAGTTTCCCCACATGATCTGCAGGTCGCAGCTATTGGGCTTTATGTTCGCGAATTGAAAGGTCAGCGTCTCCGACGGTGATTTCAATTTGTACACATCCACAGGTACACGTACTACGTCCATGTCCTGCTTGTAGGCAGAAGGATTGGTAACATCCGTTTGCTTTGAAATGATCAGTATCCACGCCTTCGAATCGGGAATGGAGAGCAGCCCGTATTTCCCTGCGGGTACGGTTACGCCACCGATGGTCACATCGTCGCCGAATGTCAGGGTCGTTGCATTATTGGCCCCGGTGCGCCAGACGAGTCCGGCCGGTGCGATATCGGTATACAATTTTCTTCCCTTTATACCGGGACGCGAATAAGATACTTCTATGGAAGAGAGTGCAAAATCCTGTTTGATCGTCTGCGGTGGACTGGCTGCGGGTGTCTTTAACTGCGCCAGGCCGGAGAGGCAAATAGAAACTGCGATTGTCAGGCAAGCTATATTTCTCATGGGAATAAGTTATTTAGCTGTAAAGATAGCAAACCGGCTGTAAGAAAATATCGCGCGGGCGATGATAACGGCCCGTAACCGATCGGGAGGGTAAATATAGCATCGTACAATCACACTGTTTTAGTTGATAAGTTGATAAGTTACCAGGTTGATAAGCCGTCGTGTTGAAGTACCTTATTACCTTGTCAACCAATCAGCTTATCAACTAAAACAGTGTGATTGTAAACTACTCGGCCATAACTTCAACCTTCGCGTAACCACTTCTTCTAGAATCCTATCTTGACCACCGTTCTTCCCTTCCTTGCCTTGCGTTTCCATTTTGGTCCTTCCCTGATCAGGCGGATGGCCTCCCTGTCGCAGGCATCGCAGAGTGATTTCTCGATCTTGATATTCGTGGGTTCACCGTCCTTGCTTACTTCGAAGGAGACTTCCACCTCTCCGCCACCGGATATCTTCGTCTTCAGTCGGTCGGGCGCTTTGAGGTTGTTGGTGAGGTACACATCGTAGTTAACCCATCCATCCACCGGCTCCGGTTCTTCGAGCACCATGTAGCCATCCTTTGGACGGTTGGTATTCCGTTTGACGGTATCGAGAATGCGGGCAGTGAGACTCCTGTCTTCCTGCAGTGTGACGAGATTGCCGGGGCCATTTTGCAATTGCAGGAAGCGGTTGGAGAAGCCAACGGATTTCACCTGGACATTCAGCACCGAATCCGGAGATACCAGGCTGAAGTTGCCCTGCACGTCACTATAGGTACCGATATCATCGCGTGTGTTGGTGATATTGGCGAAGGGCAATGGATTGTTGGATAGATCTGTCACCTTGCCGCGGAAGATTTTCGCCTTGGCATCACGCTGATACAAGGCGCCGGGAGCCGTCTCGCTGGCTCGCTTTTTATATTCGGTCTCCCGTAAGACATTCGCCGAATATCCGTCTCTGTTCTCTCCCGCTACGGGTTTATTGATGGTGGCTACTTTATCCTTCTTACCGCTTTCTTCTTTTTGAGACAGCGCTACTGCAGGAGTTTTTTCATCGGCGATCGGTGCCGATATCCCGGCTGTGGTAATGGAATCACTCCGGAGTGATTTTGATTGCGATTCGATCGCCTTACCCGACGCCTTGCTGTTCAGGTCAGGACGTGGTTCACCACTCGCCACGGCATGATCCGTCACTCTGTAATGAACGCTGTCGACCTCAATCAAACCGCTACTATTGGATTTTTTAGCCTGTGCAGAGTCTGCAATCGCAGGCGCGGCTACCTTATCCTGTGCGGTGGGTTGTTGCACAAGAGGTGTATTATTTTTCTCCTGTGCGATACCCGCGGGTTTGTTATTGAACGAAACATAGTAAAGCAGCGTGCCCGCGCCGGCAACCAGTATAAGTATGGCCGCTATCTTCCACCAGTTGAAACTGCTGCGGTTGGGCATCTTGAAAGGAATGACCTTCGCTTCTTCCGTTTTCTCTGAAAGGCGTTCCTTCAATTCGACAATATCGGCGGATATATTTACACCCGAACCGTTGAAACCTTCCATGGCATCCGCCAGGAAGGGATCCTCGAGGGCTGCTTTCTCTATCTCGTGTTTCTCTTTGGAAGACAGCAATCCCTTCTGATAACGTTCGATGTCCTCAGCCGTGAATTTGTGTATGTTGCTATCGCTTGCCATTATATTCTACAAAGGTCCTGATAAATTTTATTTCGTTCTTCGTCACCCGGCCTTCCGGTCGATACTCAGGGCTTCATTCTTCTCCATGCATAACTTCAGGTTCCGGCGTCCATTCTGTATAAAACTTCTTACCTGGTTCCAGGCCTGTCCCGTGATCTCGACGATCTCATCATAACATTTGCTCTCGAGATAGAACAGGCGGATCGCCTCACGCTGCTGTGCCACCAGCGATCCCAGGCAGTCCTCCAGCCGCTTGAAATTCTCCTCCTTTTCCAGGATGCCATTAAGATGCACATTTTCCTCGCTTTGCACAAGCTCGCCCTTGAATTCCACCGTACGGAGATTTTTCGGGGTGCGTAACTGCATGAGGCAATAGTTCTTGGCTACCTGGTGAAGCCATCCCCGGAAGTTGTCCACCTCGTGTTTCTTTAACTTTCCTATTAGCT
Organism: Chitinophagaceae bacterium; assembly: GCA_035488975.1. Taxonomy (GTDB): domain Bacteria; phylum Bacteroidota; class Bacteroidia; order Chitinophagales; family Chitinophagaceae; genus DATHKS01. The sequence goes on from DATHKS010000659.1 coordinate 3,499, forward strand.
CCTCGAATACCTGCATCACACCATCCTTCGCCAGTTCCGGGTCCTTGAAGTATTTCAGGCAAACACCATACACGAGATCCATATAGCGCTGGTACAGTTCCCCCAACAGGCGGAGATCCCCGGTTTCTTTGTATTGGTCAACCAGTTCTTTATCGGTGAGTGACGAAGGAGATATGTTCTTTAGGAAGGACACTTCATTAAAAATAGTAAATATTTTTCTGACGCCCGGTGTGCAATAGTTAAACCTCTTGCATCTTCTCTGGAAACGACAACTATGAAGCGATTACTTCTCATGATGATTCCCGTGGTATTGATCATACTGGCCTTCCGGCCGGGGCGTTCCTCTACGGTCAGCGGTACGGTCACGGACAATTCGGGTGCAGCCATTGCAGGCGTATCCGTACAGGTAAAGGGGACAGCAGCGGGCACGTCTACGGATGCAAAAGGAACTTATCTATTGACGCTGCCGGCAAAGGCAAGTACCCTTATCTTCAGTTCGGTGGGATACAAGACGCTCGAGGTGCCGATAGCTGGCCGGCCGGTGGTCAATGTGGTATTACAGTCAACGACAACAAACGTATCAGATAGTGTGGTGATGAATATGAAGAGGGCGATGAACAATGAGACGAAGGTAATGTATGAGTCGAGTCCTATGGGATACAACAACAAGTCCATGCCTCCAAAGATTGCGATGGATGGGATAGTCGAAGAATCCGAAATCTTCAATACCGAAGGCTACGATAATATTACAGAGAATCGTTTCTTCAAGACAACGGACAATCCACTTTCGACCTTTTCTATTGATGTGGATGCGGCATCCTATAGCAATGTCCGCCGTTATCTCAACCAGGGACAATTGCCACCGGCAGGCGCC
>DATHKS010000660.1:0-4267 GCA_035488975.1 Chitinophagaceae bacterium
CTGAAGAATAGCCAGGCGAAGATTGACGAGGCGATGGCGGCTCTTAAGGAATCGAAGGAAAAGAAACTGCCGAATGCTTCCGTCTCGGGTTCTTATTTGCGCCTCAACAGCGCCAATATCGATCTGAAGAATAAAGACAACAATGGTGGGACGCCTGCAAATCCTCCCCCTAAGATCTCCCAGGCGGCATATGGTCTGCTCAATGCCTCGTTGCCGATCTATTCCGGGGGACGCATTCAATATGGCATCGAGTCATCGAGATACCTCGAAGAGGCCACGCGCCTGGATGCCGAAGGGCAGAAGGATGAAGTGATACAGACGACCATCGAGGCATTCGCCAATCTCTTCAAGGCGAAGACAGCAGTTTCTCTCGTGCAGGAAAACCTGGCGCAGGCGCAGCACCGCGCGATCGATTTCGGCAACCTGGAGAAGAACGGCCTTTTGGCGCGGAACGATCTCCTGAAAGCGGAATTGCAATCATCCAACGTAGAGCTCAGCCTGCTCGATGCACAGAATAGCTGGGACCTCGCGAACGTGAATATGGACCTGATGCTCGGTCTTCCCACCAGTACGGAGCTTGTGCTCGACACGGCGGGGATCGAGCGGAAGAATGATACGAGAGTATTGGAGGATTTTGTACAAGCCGCATCCACCAGCCGCAAGGATGCTACCGCACTCGAACTGCGAAAGAAATCGGCGGAGGCCGGCGTGAGGGTGGCGAAATCCGACTTCTATCCCAGTCTTCAACTGACTGGCGGCTACATCGCGCTGGATGTTCCGAAGTTCATCACCGTAACGAATGCCGTGAATATCGGCGTGGGAGTTTCCTATAGCCTGTCTTCTTTGTGGAAGACGAAATCGAAGGTGCAGCAGGCTGATGCGCGCGTGAGGCAGTTGACGGAGACGGAGGCGATCCTTGATGATGAGATACAGCTGCAGGTAAACAAGACCTACCTGGCATTGATCAGCAACCGGAAGAAGATAGAGGTATATGCTAAGGCCGTAGCACAGGCGGAGGAGAACTACAGGATCGTGAAGAATAAATTCGACAATAGTCTCGCCAACACAACCGACCTGCTCGATGCGGATGTTGCGCAGTTGCAGGCCCGCCTAAGCTATACGCTGGCGCGAGCCGATGCATTTGTAGCATATAATAAATTGTTACAGACAGCAGGGCTCCTTAGCGCCGACATGAAAAAATAAACCAGTAAAAAATAGTAAACATATTTAAGATATGGAAAGTAGAACTAACGAAACAAAGACTGCGCCGAAGAAGAAGAACCCGGTTTTCTTAATAATCCTCATCGCGCTCGTGCTCGGCGGCGGCTGGTTCGGTATCTCGAAATACCAGCATAGCCTGCATCACGAGGAAACGGACGATGCGCAGATCAGTGCAGATATCAGTCCCGTTATCCCGCGTGTTGCCGGGTATGTGATGGATGTGAAGGTGAAGGATAACCAGAAGGTTAAGAGGGGCGATACTCTTATGGTGCTGGATAGTCGTGACTATGTATTGAAGGTAGAGCAGGCTGAGGCGGCCTTGCTGATAGCCGAGAGTAACCTCGGAAGCGCAAGGGCAACTACTTCGGCTGCACGGGCGAACATTGCGACAAGCCAGGCCTCTATCGGTACGGTGGATGCACAAATAGAAGCGGCGAAGATCAATGTATGGCGAGCAACGCAGGACTACGACAGGTACGCAAACCTTATCAAGGATCATTCGATAACGCAACAGCAATTCGAGCAGGCCGATGCCGCCAAACAAACCGCGGAGAAGCAGCTATCGATATTGCAGGAACAAAAGAAACAGGCATCCCAGCAAACGAATGCGGTAGCGGTGCAAAGTACGGCAACGGCTTCGCAGATCAATGTGGCCGATGCGACCATAAAGCAACGCAAGGTGGATGTGGATGCGGCGGAGTTGAATCTTTCCTATACTGTGATCACGGCGCCGCAGGATGGATTGGTGTCGAAGGTAAATGTGCAGGCGGGTCAATACGTTCAGGCGGGCCAGGCATTGTTCAGCATCGTACACAGTGAAAGCGTTTGGGTGATTGCCAACTTCAAGGAAACGCAACTGGATAAGATGACGATCGGCCAGAGAGTGATAGTGGAGGCCGATGCCTTTCCCAATCATAAATTCGAGGCCACCCTTACATCCTTTTCCCCGGCAACCGGCTCTACGTTCGCCCTGCTTCCTCCCGATAATGCGAGTGGAAACTTCGTGAAGGTGGTACAGCGTCTTCCGGTGAAGATTGAATTCAAAAATAGCGCGGACTCATTGGTGAAGAAACTCAGGCCGGGAATGAATGTGATGGTGGATGTGCACCTTGACTGACAAATTCAAAAGTAAAAATTCAAAAGTCAAAAATAGAGCCTTCCAGGTTGAGAGGCGTAGAACAATTCAAAAGCAAGGCTGCCAATGATCCTTATTCATATGGTCACTACAAATCGTAGCACGGCTAATTGGCACATTGGCTAATTGACAAATTATCAAATTTTCTTAAATGGTTCAGCAAGCTTCTCTCATAGAATACGGCTCCCGGCGGGTGATCATTACGCTTACCTGCATAGTCTGTGCCCTGCTGGAGATCGTGGATACAACGATCGTGAATGTGGCGCTGACAGACATGAAGGGAAACCTCGGCGCAACCACGACGGAGATCGGCTGGGTGGTTACGGCATACGCCATCGGGAACGTGATCGTGATACCCATGACCAGTTTCTTTGCGGCGCAATTCGGGCGGCGCAATTATTTTGCGGCCTCCATCATACTCTTTACCATTTGTTCCTATCTCTGCGGCAATGCTTCGGGTATATGGGAGCTGGTGTTCTTCCGGTTCCTGCAAGGCCTGGGCGGTGGTGCATTGCTTGTAACATCGCAGACGATCATCACGGAAAGCTATCCTCCTGAAAAGCGAAATATGGCACAGGCCATCTATGGACTGGGAGTGATCGTGGGTCCTACACTGGGGCCGCCACTGGGCGGATATATCACGGAGCACACCCACTGGCCCAATATATTTTACATCAATATCCCCCTTGGAATAATAGCGGCATTGCTTACGCTGCAATTCGTGCAGAGTCCAAGGTATACCGCGAAGAGCGCGGTGCGTGATATCGACTGGCTGGGCATTGGTCTATTGGCGACCTTTATCGGCTCCCTCCAGTATATCCTGGAGAAGGGGCAGGACGATGATTGGTTCAATAGCCGCACGATCATCGTGCTGACAGTGACGGCTATTCTCGGCGCCTTCTTCTTCGTCTGGCGGCAACTGACATTCCGGAACCCCGTGGTGCAGTTGCGGACGCTGAAGAATGGGAACCTGCGAGTGGGAACGGTATTGTCATTTATCATGGGCTTCGGGCTATACGGAACTACATTTATCATTCCCCTGTACACTCAGACTACTCTCGGGTGGACGCCTACGCAGGCGGGCCTGCTCATGGTCCCCGCAGCATTGATGACGGCATTCATGATGCCGCTCATCGGTAAATTATTGACGAAGGGCGTACCGCAGCAATATCTCGTGTCGGCGGGCATGCTGGCCTTCGTGCTCTTTTGTTATTGGGGGTATACGATCATTTCACCCGACACGAGCAAGGAAAACTTCTTCTGGATGCTGATCCTCCGGGGAATTGGTCTGGGTCTTTTATTCATACCGATCACGGCATTGTCATTGAGTACGCTAAAGGGAAGGCAGATAGGAGATGGGGCGGCGTTTACGGGAATGATGCGGCAACTGGGCGGTTCGTTCGGCATCGCGCTCATCACCACCTTCATGGCGACGAAGACGATGGTGCACCGGGCCGACCTGGTGACGAAGTATGATATTACCAACCCGGTGGTGATGAATAAGGTGGAAGGCTACAAGCAGGCATTCATGGCGCAGGGAAAACCAATAAACATTGCGTTGCAGGATGCCTACAAGGTGATGGACCTGGCGGTCACAAAACAGGCGGCGGTACTTTCCTATATGGATGTATTCATGTTCACCGGCGTGATCTTTCTCATTTGCATTCCATTCGTGATGATGGTGAAGGGGAATAGAGGGAAGAAGGTGGATATGAGTGAGGCGATGCATTGAGGGGGGCTTCAAAAAATTTTCTACAAACGATTATCCTCCCGGGTATGGCGGAAGGTTTAAACACTGCGTGGGTTGGCTATAAAAAGCCGATGATACATGTACAAATTTCGGAGTCCTGTCCCGTAGGGACAATTGGTCGGTAGAGAATCGAGAACAGTGTGACGCTGCGTTCCTTCGGA
>DATHKS010000661.1:0-3387 GCA_035488975.1 Chitinophagaceae bacterium
GTGAATCGTGAGTCGTCAATCGTGAATAGCCTCCGACCTTTGTATTTTCCCGACAGGTCTCGACGACAATTAATACACTAACAGATTTGAGCAATTAAGACTGCTGCTATTCACTGCTTATCAACCTTTCAACTTATTAACTTATCAACTCCCTTGTGCTTAAAAACAGAAAACACCCCGATAAACGGGATGTTTTCTGTATCGCATCAAGACGATGTAATCAGGCCTCAATGGATGCTTACATTGATAGATCAAAGGAATGGACTAACTATTATTCTGCAAAAGTACGGTAGGTTCGGTGTGGAAGATTTCAGGGGGAATCGAATCGGATCTTGGACTAAAAACGGGGCCACGCGCGCAATCCGTTTTACTGGACATCCCGTTGACGGGAGTACAACAAAGGTGCGACATTATTTCTAAACAGCAATGAATTCTACCGACTAGAAATTATTTTTTTCTCTCCAATAAAGCATGCAATATTCATTTTAACATTTCATATTTCCCCTATTCGCCATACCACCATAATTAAGAGTTTTTATCGATGCCGCGGGAGGGTCGTAAACTGGCCGAATAAACGATCGCCGAGGGTTCGATTATCCATACCAATCGGGGTCGTTGACCGTTGGGTTGCCTTTCCATCCGGCCTGGGACGCTCCGTTATCGGGTAATGAATGAAAAAAGTAAGGCTTACCAGCATAGCGACGATCAGCAGCAATAATCCTATGCCATTCCTTACTATCCACGATGGTTGCCCACCGGGGACCGACTGCTCTCTCATGTCAATTGATCTTTTACCAGTTCATAATAGTTTCCCCGCATCCTCATCAACTCCTCGTGCGAACCCTTCTCCATCACCCTACCCTCGTTGAGAATCACAATCTGATCCGCATGCCTGATCGTGCTCAGGCGGTGCGCGATGATAACGACGGTCTTATCCCGGAAGAAACCGGCCAGGTTATTCATGATAAAGCCTTCATTCAAGGCGTCGAGGTTGTTCGTCGCCTCATCGAAGAATATATACTCAGGGCTCCGGTACACCACTCTCGCTATAAACAGTCGTTGCTTTTGGCCTGTGCTGAGGCTCATCCCCTCGGCCCCGATACGCGTATCAAATTTACCGGGCAACCCTTCGATAAAGTCGAGGATATTCGCCGTAGCCGCCGCCTGCCTCAGTCGCGGCATATCAATCTCTTTTACGCCGATCGCAATATTCGCCCCGATCGTATCGCTGAACATGAAACTTTCCTGCATCACAACGCCTATCTGCGTTCTCCATTCCCTTGCATTCATACGATGGATATCCAGCTCGCCGACTTCGATGCTTCCCGCCTTCGCTTCAAGTATCTTCAACAACAGTCGTAGCAGACTTGTCTTACCACTTCCACTGGATCCCGCAATAGCGGTGATCCTGCCTGCGGGGATCACCATGCTAATATCCTGAAGCACCGGCGGGCCTCCGGGATAGTTGAATGAAACTTCTTTCAGCACGATGCTCCGGCCGGCAGTCAACGGTTCCTTTGCTCCATTATTTTCATCTTCCTCCAGGGGTAAATGCCGGATCTCATTTAGCCGGTCGAGACTGATGCGCGCCAACTGCCATCCCTGGACAAACCCTATGAGTTGTTCAATGGGCCCATTCAGCAGACCGATGGTATATTGGATCGCCAGCAAACCACCCAGTGTCATTTGTCCTTTGATCACTGCTCCTGCGGCGAGGAAGCTGATGAAAATATTTTTGCCTTCGTTGATGAAGAAGGCTCCCGCCTGCTGCCATTGACTCAAAGAAAGTCCCTTTCCTCCTATCCTATTTTTTTCGGCTTGCAATTGCTCCCATTCCATTCGCCGGATGCCTTCACAGCCATACAGTCTTATCTCCTGCATTCCCTGCACCAACTGGACGATCTTATCCTGCTCGGCGCTCGCGATCCGGAAATCCTGCCGGTCGAGTGCTCTTCTTCTACCGAGGAAGATCGATATCCACCCAATATAAAGCAGGGTGCAGAGCACAAACGCAAGGAATATCTTACCGTCATACATCGCCAGCACGAAGGAGAAAACCAGTAGATTGAAGAGGGCAAACAGCGTGCTGAGCGATGTGCCAGTCAGGAAATGCTGGATGCGATGGTGATCATTCACCCGTTGCAGGATATCACCCGTCTTCCTCGCATCGAAATAACTAATGGGCAATTGAAGCAGCCGCGCGATGAATTGCGTCAATATATTTACGTTTATCGCCGTGCCGATATGAAACAGGATCCGGGCGCGTATGAATTCCACGGAGATCCTTGCCAGGGAAAGAACGAACTGGCCAGTCAGCACCATTGCGATAAATGCCAGGTCACCGGTACGGATCCCAATATCGACGATGCTTTGGGTAACGAAGGGAACGATGAGTTGAATGAGACTGCCGAGGAGCAGCCCCGCAAATAATTGGAAGATCAGCCACCGGTATGGAATGAGGTAACGGAGAATGCCGGGCTCCCGCTGAGATTTCTTTACAGGACCGGAGATTTCAGATCGCGGCCTTAGCAACAATGCAATGCCCCGTTGACCTTCAATCGAAACATCATTTATCCACGCACGCGCAAATTCGGCTGCTGTGTATTGGCAAAGACCCTTTGCCGGATCGGCAATATGAAAAACATTCTTCCTGATCCGGTAGAGGATCACGAAGTGATTATTTTGCCAATGGAGTATGCAGGGTTCTTTGAGGACGCCATCCAATTCCTCTACACTGAGCCTGACGGCAAGAGTGCGGTACCCCGATCGCTCACCTGCACCAGCCAGCCCCTGTATACTCACGCCTTCCCTGCTCTGCCCCGCTAAATTTCTCCAATGTTCAACAGGAAGATTCATTCCATGATATCTCCCGATCATTCCAAGGCAGGTGGGCCCACAGTCCATGCTGTCTCTCTGCAAGAGAAAAGGGAATTTTTTCATTACCGGTAATAGAATAGCAGTTGCTATACCCATCTTAAAAATACCGCGGTGCGGATTCATGGTCAGGTGTAATGCGCGGCAATTTCGCTGCTATTTGACAGGGGTGATGCGATAAAAAAGCGGACTGGTCATCAACGGGAATCGTTAACGTGAATCGTGAGTCGTCAATCGTGAATTGAAGCAGTTTTAAAGCTGCTTATAGTCAGATAGAGTATTCAATCCATGACTCACGATTCACGATCAATTATAAACGACCTTGGCTCCAGTGGATCAACATGCATGTTGTAGCAGCGCCTATTGACTCTGCCAGGTCATCGTGGAGCAACTATAAACGACCCTTGCCCCAGAGGGGCAATATGTTTGTAGCAAAGCAAATCCAAATGAATCCCTTGCCCCAGCGGGGCAACATGTTTAGAAAAAAAATGTTCAGAAAAGAATACGTCGAAT
>DATHKS010000662.1:0-4171 GCA_035488975.1 Chitinophagaceae bacterium
TTTCGACGGCTCGTATCCAAACCCGGCACTATAGACAGCGGGTAGCTTGTTTTCCGGAGATCCTCCAAACTGGCCTCCTACCGGGTTTTCTACACGAAGCCCGGTGGTAAGTTTATCGGTGATAGATAAAAGGGCGCTCAATCCGAAACCGATGGCCGAGAGACCCTTATAACCGGCCGCATGGCGGGAGCAATAGCTGAATTGCACGCCGACCGAAGCTTTTGATCCCAGCCCTCTTCCATACGCCAGGCCTGCCCGGCCCTCGTTGTAGGCGGAGAATCCATAATAATCGGCCGATATCCCCACACCGCCGCCGGGGATGGGAGCCACCAGGGCCAGTGCGTAGGAATTCAATTCCTTCAGAAAGAATTTTCGCTCGCTGAAAATGCCGGCAGAGGGCTGCTTTACACCCGCCAGGGCCGCCTGGTTGGTTTCGAAGGAAAATGCATCCCGGTGCTTCACACTATAGGCGCCGACGGCCGTATACGGGTGAGCGGAAATGACCTGCGCATTCGCCTTCAGCGACAGGCCCGCGCCCATCAGGCATATCCCTATAATTATGAGTCTCTTTTCCATAACACAGCATCCATATATAGAAGCTGCAAATGGAATCTAAAACCAGGGTAACGCCAACGTTAAAAGGCCGGCTAATCCGCTTTTTTCACGAGACAGCGCCGGAAAAAGCCATTCAAATTACCGTCTCAAAATATATCCCTGGTGGTTTTGGCCTGCCACACACGCAGCAGTACCTTTGCGCCATGCAAATTTTGGATGGAAAGAAGGCCGCACAGGCTATAAAGGATGATCTGCGCATTGCCGTGGCTCAACGGGCTAATGATGGAAAAAAGATACCTCATCTCGCGGCAGTACTCGTTGGCAACAACGGCGCCAGCGAGACCTATGTGGCCGCCAAGGTAAAGGCCTGCCAGGAGACCGGCTTCAAGTCGACACTCATTCGCCTCGAACCCGAGATCTCGGAATACAAGCTGCTCGAGATAATAGAGGAACTCAATATCGATCCCGACGTGGATGGGATATTGGTTCAATTGCCACTGCCGAAACACATCAGTGAAAAGAAGGTCACCAACGCGATCTCGCCCGATAAGGATGTCGATGGCTTTCATCCCGTGAGTATCGGCAAGTTGGTAGAGGGCGCTGCAACCTATGTACCCGCCACGCCACATGGCATCATGCTGATGCTGGAGCATTATAAGATTGAGACCAAAGGCAAGCACGCGATCGTTATCGGCAGGAGCAATATCGTTGGCCGCCCGATCAGCATACTGTTAAGCGCCAATACGAATCCCGGCAACTGCACCGTTACCATCTGCCACTCTCATACAAGAGATCTGAAAGAAATATGCCTGCAGGGAGACATCATCGTAGCCGCATTAGGCATACCGGAGTTTGTGAAAGGCGATATGGTGAAGGAAGGCGCTATCATTATCGACGTAGGCATCACGCGCGTGCCCGATGATACCAAGAAAAGCGGCTTTAAGATAAAGGGCGATGTGGATTTCGAGGCGGTGGCGCCGAAGTCTGCCTGGATCACACCGGTGCCAGGAGGCGTGGGACCCATGACGATCGCCGCACTGATGAAGAATACCTTCCGGTCCTGCGAGTCGAAGAATTAAAAAAGAAGATCATGACGGTGATGGATATGGATACAAAAATTTCGACGAGGCTTCCCGTGATGGAGCACTTCTACACTCTCCAGGGAGAAGGGTTTCACCAGGGCCGCGCTGCCTATTTCATTCGCCTCGGCGGATGCGATGTGGGCTGCGTATGGTGTGATGTGAAGGATAGCTGGGAAATGGATAAACACCCCCTGCTTACAATAGATCAATTGGTCGGGGAAGTAAAGAAGACACCAGCTGAGCTGGTAGTGATCACCGGCGGAGAGCCGCTCATGCATCAACTCGATGCTCTCACCGAGGCATTGCATGGTGCCGGCCTTCACACGAATATCGAGACCTCCGGCTCACATCCTTTATCCGGTAATTGGGACTGGATCTGCCTTTCTCCAAAGAAATTCAAGGCGCCATTACCCGGCATATTGCCTCTTGCCAATGAACTGAAGGTGATCATTTTTAATAAGAGCGATTTCAGCTGGGCCGAAAAGTATGCAACGCAGGTCTCGATGGACTGTAAATTGTACCTGCAACCGGAATGGAGCAAGGCATCGGAGATGACACCGCTGATCGTGGACCATATCAAGGCCAATCCACGCTGGGAGCTGAGCCTGCAACTTCATAAATACATAAATGTTCCCTGACAGGAGAGCAATGGGAGCCTTTCAATACTCTGCAACCGAAGCGTGCTGAAGAGACGCGATTTTTTTGTAAGAATAATATCACATTCCCTTCGTTATTACATTATGAAGTATGTACTCCTTGCCATGATATTCATATCGCTGATGCAGCCCGCTTTTTCCCAATACGACCCGGGAAAGATCGATAAGAAGGCCGTGGCATTATACAACCAGGCGATGCAGCGCGCAGAAGATGGCAATCTCACCAATGCTACGGGACTACTGCTTCAAAGCATCGCCATCGACAAGAACTATGTGGACGCCTATCTCTCCGTTGCCTCTCTCTACGGTAAACTCAGGAACTACAGGACGAGTACGGAATATTTCGAAAAGGCCTTCGCACTCGACTCCAACTATACCATCGAATATAAACTTCCGTATTCCATAAACGAAGCAGGCCTCGGAGAATTTAGCAAGGCCCTGAACGCGATCAATGAATTATTGCAAAGGAAGCCGCCCAAGAATTCCACTTCTCTTAGGAATGCAGAAACGAGAAAGAAGAGCTACGAGTTCGCCGTTGAGTTTGAAAAGAAGAATGGAGCTGCCTATGCCTTCGCTCCAAAGAATCTTGGCAAGGAGATCAACTCTTCCGAATCGGAATATTTTCCCTGTCTTAGCATCGATGGAAAAGAGATCGTCTTTACCAGGAAGCTGGGAAATGTGAATGAGGATTTCTTCCATAGCCGGAAAGACTCGGGCGCCTGGGAGAAGCCGGCGCCAATGGAAGGCAATGTCAACACCGATCAGAATGAAGGCGCATTCAATATCTCACAGGATGGCCAATGGCTGGTGTTCACCGGCTGTCTTCGCGCCGGTGGATTTGGTGGTTGCGATCTCTATATTTCCTATCTCACACCGCAAGGCTGGAGCGAGGCGAAGAACATGGGATCACAGGTAAATTCCGATCAATGGGAATCACAGCCTTGTCTTTCCCCCGATAAAAAAGATCTTTATTTCGCCAGCCGCCGCTTCGGCGGATACGGCGGCAGCGATATCTACATCTCCCATTTGCAGACCGGTGGCAACTGGAGCGAACCCGTTAATCTCGGTCCCGGCATCAATACGGCCGGGGACGAACAATGCCCTTTCATCCATGCCGACAACCAGACACTCTACTTCACCTCAAACACCTGGCAGGGATACGGCGACGACGATATTTTTTATACAAAGAAAAACACGGGAGATCCGGATACGTCGTGGACAACACCCGTCAACCTCGGTTATCCCATCAATACGATCGATAAGGAAGGCACGTTGTACATTGCGGCCGATGGCAAGACCGCTTACTACGCCAGCGATAAGAGTGATAGCAAGGGCGGTCTCGACATCTATAGCTTCGATCTGCCCGAGAAGATCCGTCCCAATAAGACATTGTGGGTAAAAGGAAAGGTCTTCGATGGTAAGACAAGCAAGGGTCTTCCGTCGCAGGTTGAGCTCACCGACCTTGCCACGCAGAAATCGTTTTCGAAAGTACAAACCGATGAGGAAGGAAATTTTCTCATAACGCTCCCGCTCGGCAGGGACTATGCCTTCAATGTGAATCATAAAGGCTATCTCTTCTATTCAGATCATTTCCTATTGGCCAACTCATCCCCCGATTCAACTTATCAAAAGAATATCGCGTTGCAACCGATCGAGGTAAATGCAAGCGTTGTCCTCAACAACATATTCTTCGACACCAATAAATTCGGCCTCAAGGGCGCCTCTACCTCGGAGCTCGATAAGGTAATCCAATTGCTAAATGAAAACCCGACCGTCCGGATACAGATAGAAGGTCATACCGACAATGCCGGAACACCAGCGGATAATCTCACGCTGAGCAACAACAGGGCGAAGGCGGTGGTTGCCTACCTGGTAAGC